>NZ_LMCG01000081.1:0-100310 GCF_001623065.1 Pseudovibrio sp. Ad46
TGTCCTCATCCTCAATATCCAGACTTACAAGACCTCTTAAAAACCCCGTAAATCCTTCTGTTTTTGTGCCTCCAGAACCGCGCCTCAGTGGCCCGCCCCGGTGGCGTGAAGCGGGTTATAGGGATACCAGACCGACCCGTCAACACGCAAACTCCAAAAAAACAAAACAATCGGGCAAAAACTAAAATTCAAACAATTCAATAACTTCATATATCAACCCACACACCACCACCAACACCACAAAAACCCCAGAAACAAGCCAATAACAACCAGCCAAAACACCAAAAATTAACAAAACCAAAATTTGCACAGACGGGGATATCCAACTTTTTCAAACGAAACTCACACCCCCAACACACCCAAACCACCGCAAACGTCCCTCTGATACTTCAGCGAGTCGCTCAACCGCTGCAAACCGCCCTTCACCGGGTTTGCGTTCTTATGCGTTAGTCTGCGTTATTTCGGTGTGAGACGCGCGATCTTGCGTTCCTATGTCGGCAAACAAGGCGAAAGCCTGATCCAGCCGCCCGCACCCGCAGCTCCAACCGAGCCCAACTTATGCCCCTCACCGTCAGGCCCGAGCCAGCCAGCCCAAACCCAATTTATGCCCGCCTCACCAAAATCTACCGCAAACCACGACAGCCTGCCCCAGCAGAACCAGCCTCACCGCCCCGGCAGGTCCACGGTTACCGTCTCACCGCCATACCCATGAACGCTGTCTCTGGCACGAACAACCACCCGCGACATCCCTTCTGGAATCTGCACACCGCTTAAAGACCGCGTGAACGGCTGCTCATCCACATGCGGATGAGCCAGCACCCGCACGGCCAGCACCTTACCGTCTTCAGAAAGCACCTCCCACGCATCGGCATAATGGTCCCACCCTTCATCGCTGTGGCGCACACTCACCTCAAACCGATAGGAGCCTTCCGCCTGCGGGGTCACATTCACGTTGACCACATCAGCCTCTCCGGCCAAAACCGGTGTCACCAATAAGCTGAGGAATAGTCCAGAAACAAAAGCACGCATAAAAGCCTCCATAAGAGCGTGATCCGTTTGATCCTATGCAATCAAACCCAATAAAACCGCTCCACCAAATATGTGAGAGCACGATGCGTGATCGTAAAAGAACGCATCAAGCTCCAGATTAGCTGAAAGGCTAGCGCACCAACCCCGCCCCGCAACCCACAAAACATCAAAATGTCTTGAGCAAACCAGCCGCCCTCACTCACTCATGCATATAGATGGAAGATTTCGGCATGGAGAGGAACACAACCAGATTGGCAAGCACACCAATCACCAGTCCGGGCAGATCAAAAGGCGAGTCGAGCCCGCTTTGCCACAACACCGTCGCAACAACACCCGTCACCGCCCCGGCCACAAACGCAGGGGTTCCACGACGAGCGCCATAGATAGCAGCCACCAGCGGCACCAGCACAATCGGCGCCCAGTAATTGTAGGCGTAAATCAGAATATCCAGAATGCTCTCTATAGAGACGGCAAACACAATAGAAAGCAGCCCCACAACCAGCGTCACCAGCTTGGCGATGAACAGCAGGTCCTCTTCCCGCATCTCTTTGCGCCGCAAAGGCCGCAACACATCATTCACAAACGCAATACTGGCAGAGTTGAGATAGGAATCCGCCGAGGACATCACAATCGCAATCACACCGGAAAACACCAGCCCCTTCAGCACAGGCGGCATAACGCTCACAATCACAAAGGCCATGGCATTATTAGGGTTCAGGTCCGGGTCCAGCGCAAAGGCCACCAAACCAATGGCTCCGGTGATTGCAAAGAAGAGAAAAGAGAACAGCCCGGAATAGAGTGTACCGCGCGCCGCAGCAGACGCGGTCTTCCCCGCCAGCAAGCGCTGCATATAAGGAGGCACCAAAGTCTCCCCAAACATAAAGACAAGAATAAGCCCAATCAGCCCCATCCAGCCAAAGTCCGGCCCGGGCAGGCTTAGATGATCCGGCGGCACCGCCGCAAACAGCGCATCAACGCCGCCAATCTGATAAATGCCAAAGCCCAGCACCAGCGGCATGCCAATCGCCAGAATAACGAACTGCACCACATCGGTGTAAACCACCGCCCGCATACCACCCAGTGTCGTATATAGAATAACAATGCCGCAACCGATCCCAATGCCCCAGAACCGGTCCAACCCAAAAAACACATTGAAGATGACGCCAATCGCCCCAACCTGCGCGCCCACAATACCGCAGCACAACAACAAACCGCAGACACCCGTGGTCAGTCTGGCCAGCTTGCCATAGGCCTTGCCCATAACATCCCCAACAGAAACCGCATCAGGAAACGCTTTCATCTTGGGCGCAATCAGCGTGGCAACCGCAATCTCTTTACAGCTGAAGCCCCACAGCGCCACAATGTTGGCAACGCCATATAAAAACACCTTCTCCGCATTGCCGGTAGAAAAGCCCCCGCCGATAAAAGAGGCGGACATGGTGGCGAAGATAACAAGAGCCCCAAACTCACGCCCCGCCGTCGCATAATCCTTCAGTCCCCGCTGAATCCGACCACCCCAAAGCCCCACCACAAGTATGCCAACCAAATAGCCAGCCACGATAATCATATCGATCATCAGCAGGGGTTCCTTTTAGACACCAACAGGAGCAATCGCGCCGTACCTCTAACAGGAAGACATTACATGAGAGTGAGACAGACCATTAAAAGGCGGGGTTTGGAGATTTAGCCGCAACACTTATAGATATAATAAAATTATATTACACTTATAGATTGCACAACTTATAGCTCGAAGTTAGCTTTCATACATCTAATAGTTCTTAAGAGGTTGCGATGAGCGAGAAGCAGAAAATTTGCTTTGTTGTAATGGGGTTTGGTAAGAAAACTGATTACGAGTCAGGGCGATTGCTCGATCTGGATGCCACTTACGAAGCCATTATTCAACCTTCAGTTGAAGCAAATGGCTATAGATGCATCCGAGCGAATGAAATTCTGCACTCTGGCGTTATTGACGTCAAAATGTATGAAATGCTCCTTCGAGCCGATTTAGTTGTAGCAGATATCTCGACTGGAAATGTCAACGCGGTTTATGAGCTAGGTGTGCGACATGCATTGCGACCGTACTCAACAATCGTGATGAAAGAAAAACTAGGCAAACTTCACTTCGACTTAGATCATACAGCAACATTCATGTATGAGCACTTAGGAGAAGATATTGGCAATCGTGAAGCCAAGCGCGCTCAAACAGAACTTAGTAAGCTGATAGAAGCTGTATCGTCTGACCCAAAGCCTGATAGCCCTGTTTACACATACATACCCTTTTTAAAACAGCCAACATTCACAGACGACGAATTTGAAGAGGTTCTCACCGATGCTGAGGAAGCTCAAGAACACTTCTCTTCATTATTAAGTGAAGCCGAAGATGCTGCAGGTGCCTCTCAACATTCCAAAGCTGCAAGCAAATTTAGATCTCTTCTAGAAATGCGACCTGACAACCCATACCTTCGTCAACAGACTGCTCTTCACACTTATAAATCCAAGCATCCTTCTGAACCTTTAGCTCTAATGAGAGCACTGCATTTGCTTGAATCTCTAGAGCCCGAGAAATCTAACGACCCAGAGACTCTTGGTTTAACCGGCGCGATCCATAAGCGCTTGTGGCAACACAATCAAGATAGAGCAACACTAGATCAGTCCATTCAATTTTATGAAAAAGGCTTCGAGCTTCGAGGCGATTACTACAATGGTGAAAATGCAGCCACCTGCCTAGAAATTAGATCAGCCCTTCAGGAAGAAAAAGACGAAGCGCTTTATGATCGCATGACGGCAACAAAAATTCGCAACGCCATTCTCGAGAGTCTGCTTATCACCATAGCCAGTGATGATTTCGACGAAAGGGCCGATAAGCACTGGATTTATGCAACGCTCGCGAATTGTAGCTATGCACTCGGTAAAACCGCAGACGCTGAAGTCTATGAAGCTCATTTCTTCGAGCTGCTTTCTGCAGATTGGCAAAAGGAAACTTATCTCGAAGGAAAGCAAAAAGTCATCGATTTTTACAACAATAGCATTTCAGGGAGCACTGTTGATGCCTAGCCTCAAAACTAGAATGATTTTTATCAGCCATGCTTGGGGATACAACCAGCACTATAATAAGATTGTTGAATGGTTTAACGGCGCTGCCAACTTTTCCTGGAGGAACTGCAGTGTACCAAGTCATGATGGCTTACCTGATAAAACAGTCAGAGGACTGAAAGCAGGCATGACCCGCCAGATCAATCCAAGCCAAGTTGTATTAGTACTTGGAGGAATGTATGCAGCCCATAGCGGTTGGATTGAATACGAAATCTCTGAAGCAAAACGTTTGAGAAAGCCAATCATCGGAGTTAGGCCTTGGGGACAAGAACGCATACCAAGGATTGTCCAAGAGGCTTCGTGGTGCGATCCTATTGGTTGGAACAGAGATAGTGTCATTACAGCAGTTCGTTATTACTCGAACTAACTAGTTTCAAAGACTAAAATAAGAACTGTGAGGAAACCAACAATGGTGGGTTCCTCACTAAGGCTAGGTCAGCATTCTTAGTTCATTTGCCGGCTTGTTGATTAGAAGCAACAACTCAACTGACCAGAAAACAAAACTTCATCCTCATTGTCCCCATCAACTCACGCAGCTACCGGGGTCGGCTCCACATCATACTTGTTCGGCCCCTTGGTCCCCGCAGCAAAACCGGCGTTCAGCATGCCAAAGATAGCCAATAAAACAATCAGAATACTGACAATAAGTGGGGCTTCATATTCTGGGTTTTGATTGAAAAAGCGGAGGTAGGTTGTGGGAATGAAGAAGTATGGAACATACCACCAGCCAGACTTGCCAATATCGTGCAAGCGCCGGACCAACAATGAGAGCTGGACGTAGTAGAAGGCTGCAAACAAAAGAGCCACGAGTGAAAACTTAACAGTGTCAGAACCAACTTCGAGCGGATGGACCACATACAAAAGAGTAGACAAAAGCAAGCCAGTCCATGACAAACTCAGTAGCCAGAACTTCGCTCTGCCCAACCTGCCTTTAAACCCAAGATAGAACATCTCACCACCATATTGCTCATGTGCGCTGAAGTCGGTCACGCAACTCTAAAGCGCCCAAACTCATCGCAATATTCCCAAAATATTGAGGGTGCAGATAACAAACCTGTTTCTGATGCAAAACCGATTGCAGGTGGTAAGAAGCAAACCGTCGCAACTATCATGAGGGTGCAGGCTGCGAAACGCTTTTTTGCTCGTGATAACTGAGGCTTCAAAACCCTCCTGAACGCCATAGGCATCTACTAAATTATATAGGTGCCTGCAGTTGTGTACTTGTCAAATACATCACATAGTATGCATGTCTAAAGCATTCATGCAGCAGGAGGCGAGCCGTTGAGTGAGGCAATTCAAACGGAACCGATCGTCGGCCTACCAAAAAACTCATTCTCATTAAATTCCATCCGGCGAAAAGACAGATTTGCGTTCTGGCGAGAGAGCTTAGCCTGTCTTTGCGAGGCAGAAATTCACCGCGGCGAGGATCAGCTGGATTTCTTTGGTGAGATCCAGTCTGTGCTGTTCGATTCCCTCATGCTCTCTCAGGTGACAGCACAGGCCCACATCGCCAACCGCACCAATGCGGCCATGGCACGAGATGGCGTAGATCATTATTTGCTGATGGTTCATGATGAGGGCGACGCCGAATTCTATGCAGGACCAAAGAGCGTCAACCTCAACAAGGGTGACTGCATTTTTCTGGATTTCTCACAGGAAGGTGGCTCAATCTCGGGCAGTTACAGCAATCGCTCCATTCTGATTGCACGCGAGCAGCTTGCCCCCCTGTTGCACAGCCCCGATGACAGCAACTTAAAAACACTCCCGGCGGCCCATCCACTAAACGTGATTTTGCGCGAACACCTCTCGTCAGTCAGCGCCCAGACCAGCAAACTAAACATGCAGCAAGCCCAGCAACTCGTGCCCGCAACCATGGGGTTGATTGCAGCGTGCCTGAATGGAATGCCTCATGAAAGCGAGGCAGGGCAGGAAGGTGTCAATCTGGCCTTGATGACCCGCGCCCGCCGCATTATCGAGGCAAACCTGACCAACCCCAACCTGTCTCCGGACTATCTCGGCAGCGCCATAAACGTATCGCGCAGCAAACTTTACGAGTTGTTTCTGTCTTTCGGCGGCGTCAGCAAATACATCCGCGACAGGCGCATGAAGGCCGTCTTGCGCGCACTGCTAGACCCGCGCAACGCCTACAGAGCAACCTATCAGGTGGCTTTGGATTTTGGCTTCATGAATGAAAGCAGCTTCAGTCGTATGTTCAAACAATACTTCGGCTTCTCCCCCCGCCAGGTGCGCTCAAAATCCTTTGAGATCACCGCAGCCGCTCAGGGAGAAGTCAAGCAAGGCCGACAATACGAAGACTGGATCCTGAACCTCAGCTAGAACGGCAAAAACACCGGAATAAGCAGGGTGGCAATCGCCAGCGCCATGATCTGCAGCGGCACGCCAATCACCACATAATCCTTGAACCGGTAGTTCCCCGGCCCCATCACCAGCGTGTTAATGGGCGAGGCCACAGGCGTACAAAACGCCGTCGAAGCCGCAATCGCAACGCTCATCAAAAACGGCTCAGGCCGCACGCCCATAATCGCAGCCACCTCAAACGCAACAGGCGCAATAAGCACCGCCGTCGCCGTGTTCGACGTAAACTGGCTGAAAACAGAGGTGAGCAAAAACAGCGACATCAGCATCACATAAGGCGGACTATCGCCATAAAGCCCAACGATCTGATCCACGATCAACAACAGCCCGCCCGTCTTTTCCAAAGCGGTGGCCATGGGCATCATCCCCGCAATCAAAATCAGACTGGGCCAGTTGATGGAGGTGTAAGCCCGATTGACTGAAACACACCCCACACACACCATAGCCGTCGCCGCCAGCACAACCGCCGTCACACTGGGCACCACGCGGAAGATGATGAGCGCCAGCATAACCGCCAGAATACCAAGCGCGACAGGCGCCAGCTTGCGCCGGGGCAGATAGTTCTTGATCTCCTCCGGAAACGCCAACAGAAGAAAACTCTCCCGCGCCGCCTGCAGTTTGCTGATGTTCTCCCAGTCCCCCACCACAAGCAACTGGTCCCCAAACTTCAGCTCGATGTTCCCAAAGTTCCCGTGCAGAGTTTCCCCCTTACGGATGAGCCCCACAACGCTCAGGTTGTGGTTGGTCCGAAATCCGGCACCACTGATCTTTCTGCCGATCAGCTTGGAATCCGGCGCCACAATCAAATCCGCCATGCCAAGCTCACGAGCAGAAAGGTGATGCCCCTCCTCGCCCATCGGCAACAGCTCCAGCCCAATGCAGGCAAACACATCCCCGCTGATAGGCTCCTGCATCACCCCAAACACAATATCACCAGCCTTGAAGGCACGGTTTGTCTGGGTCGATGTCACCTTCAACCGCTTGGTCGTGGTGGAGGTATACTCCAACCCAAACAGTGTAAGCCCAATCCGCCGCCGCAGCTTCGCGCTCACAACAGTCTGCCCAACCAGCTCAGAATCCTCACGGACCCGCAGACGGACAATCTTGTCTTCAATATCGTAGGCTTCCAAAAACCCCTGCAGCGTCCGGCGTCCCTGCTCCGTCGCCCCTTGTGGTCGCTGCTGACCGCGCAAAAACAGGCGCCCATACACCAGCATGTAAATCACTGCGACAATGAGAATAACGAGCCCGATCGGCGTGAAGATGAAGAAGTTGAACGGCTCCATGCCAGCATTTTGCAACTGAGCATTGGCAATCAGGTTGGGCGGTGTACCGATCAAGGTCAGCATCCCGCCAATCAGCGCCCCATAAGCAAGTGGCATTAGCAGCCGCGAAGGAGAAAGGTTGGAGCGGCTCGCAAGGCGGATAGCAACCGGAATAAAGATCGCCCCTGCCCCGGTTACACTCATAACAGACGCCAGCGCCGCAACCGTCAGCATCAACAGCACGATCAGCTTCCACTCCTGATCCCCCGCAATCTGAACGATCTTGTCTCCAACCGCATAAGAAATCCCGGTTTGAGCCAGCGCCTCACCAACAATGAACAGTCCGGCAATCAGAATAACAACGGTGGATCCGAAACCCGAAAGCATTTCAGCAGGCGTCAGAATACCAGACAGCCCAAGCGCCAACATCACCATGATCGCAACAAGGTCCAACCTCAGCTTGTCGGAAACAAACAGGATGACGGCTGCAAACAATACGAAGAAGGTGAAAAGCATTTCCCAAGACATCGTCTTAGAGTCCTTCGAGAAGTAAATCAGAGAGTTCTGGTCGCAAAATCTGTGCGATGCATACGAGGCATACTCGGCAGATCTTAATAAGACAGGAGGTCTTATAGGCCACCGCTTAGTTTATCACGAGATATATGTAAACGTTTTGCTATCAAACCGCGTATTTGTGACTGTGGATATATTATAGGTTATTACCCCTATACTTTATTCAATTTCGCAAAAGAGCATGAATTCCCTTCATCAAGCTGGCATTCATCCCACTTTTGTCCTCCACTCTTGGCAAAACAGATGGTTTCATCACATCCCGGGATATTCTAGAATTATGACCATAGGGCACAAAATACCACGCGCCTGACTTCCACAATGAGGAACGTCATGTCAACGCTTTACTCATTCGCTCCGGAAATTTGGTTGGCAAGTGGACCAGTCATCACAGCCGCACTTGGCTTTCGTTACTCAACCCGCATGGCGGTCATCCGCCTGCAAAATGGCGAGCTCTTCATCTGGTCGCCCATAGCTTTGTCAGACAAGTTGAAAGACCAAATAGATGCGCTCGGCCCCGTTCGCCACATCATCGCACCAAACCATCTGCACGACAGCTTCCTCACGGAATGGGCCACGGCTTATCCTCAGGCCCAACTTCACGCCGCTCCCGGTTTGGCTGAAAAGAGACCAGATCTGTCCTTCGCCTCTACCCTGAGCAACACGCCTCAGGCAGATTGGCAAACAGAGATTACCCAGTCTGTCGTGGGTGGCAACTCCATTACAACAGAGGTGGTGTTCTTTCACAAAGCCAGCAGAACCACGCTGTTCACAGACCTGTTGCAGCAGTTTCCTAAAGGATGGTTCAGAGGATGGCGGGCCCTCGTTGCACGGCTCGATTTGATGACAGAGCCAACACCAAGTGTGCCACGCAAGTTCCGCGTCGCCTTCCGCGATAAGACAACAGCCCGAAAAGCACTCAAAAAAATTCTCGGCTGGCCGACAAAAGCGGTCGTAGTCGCACACGGTGATCCTGTAACCACTGACGGTGCTGCTTACCTTGACCAAGCCTTCCGCTGGTTGAAGATCAGGTCACGCTAGCTTATCGACCCTTTTAAAAAAGCAAAACGGCGGAGAACTCTGGTTCCCCACCGCCTAAAACTCCAAGCCCTTAAAGGAGCATTGGTCCTCTTAGAAAGGCCGTAAGAAAGCACCAAGCAAAGCTGCGATAAGAACGAGCTCAACAATAAGCGGCGGAACAACCTCTTTTACAAATCCATCTGCCAGCAAGCCGACAACACGGCCCAGCGCAACAACACCCAGCAAAATGGCAACGGCAACATAGGCTTGCGGCTGCGCCGTCACAAACCCAATAATCAAAAGCGCAACACTTGATAAGAACAGCCCACCAATCACAGATCGGATCGTGCTCAGACCGGCAACACCAACGGGCTCAAGCGCAAAGTTCTTCGTCATGCGCGACGGAGCAAACATTGAGACGGTCCCCAGACCGAGAAGCATAAGTGTCGGGGCGCCAACCATAATTAGATAGATAAGATCCATAGGTTCTCTCCAGATTAAATAACTACAGCGTGTCTCCGAAAAGTGGAAACCGGATTTCGGATAAAGATACGCAAAAACAAAGACGAAAGCAGTTCAGGTGTTTCAACTTAAATGCGAACTGCTTTAGGGAATTAGATGAGTTGATGGACAGCCTGATTGGCGTTGTCCTGAAAACTGTGATTGTTGAGAGCAGAAAAGAGAGTGGCCTGATCAGTCAGCTTGCCGATAGCACCTTCGCCAGCACTGGCGTAGAAAACACCGCTCCTGAACTTCGGATCCAGAATGCCATCCACATAGCGCTTCGCACCATCTTCAACGCCATGCATCATGCCCAGCAAAGGCATCAGAACGCCGCCCACATGCTTGAAGAAAAGCCTTTTGAGGAAGGGCATATCATCAAACCCGTTGGTGCCAGTGGTACCGCCCGGGCTCATGGTCACAAAGCGAATATGCGGGTGCTGACGAGCCATGGAAGACATCCACAGAGCGCCAATAAGCTTCACGCTCGCATAGGCATCCATTGGATCACTCTTTTTAGTAAACGTGCGCCCATCCGCCATAGCGCGGAACTCGTCCACGGATGCTTCTTTCAACACTGGGCGGGCAACACCCATCTTAGGAATACCACGCGCAGCTTCAGAACCAGCGTAAAGCACGGTAGAGGTGATCAACTGACGCTCAAGCATCTCGTCCACCAACACCACATGACCCAGCAGGTTCACGGCATAAATGTTGGTCACGCCATGTGCAGTCATGCCATTGGGCGACCGGCCACCCACGCCGCCTGCATTGAGAATGAGAGCATCCACCGGTGCCGCCATCTGGCTGATGGCCTGACGCACAGACTCCGGGTCCATCACGTCCATCAGGATAATTTCAAAAATTGCGCGTTTGGCCTCAGCTTCGAGCGCAGCTTTTGCTGCCAAAGCTTTGGCTTCATTGCGACAGGCGAGGTAAATCCTCTCAATACTGCTGGTCTTTGCAAGTTGTCGTGCCGCCTCACGGCCTAACCCTGCATTCGCACCGGTAATCAAAACAGATCTGATCGGAGACATTGCTGCGTTTCCTGTTGAAGTATGTTCGATGAAGGAAACGTACGCTGGTTGAAATTTGAAGTGTAGATAGGTAAAAATGGACGTTATGTTCCAAATTTGAACCACAGGGTATAGGCCTGATCATGCAAGAAAACTACGCTCTGAACTGGGATGATCTAAAGTACTTTCTGGCCGTGGCCCGCAGCGGAACACTGAGAGGCGGCGCAAACCTGATCCGGGTCAACCACACAACTCTTGCCCGACGACTGGAAGTTCTGGAAGAACATGTTGGCAACCGCTTGTTTGACCGCTCCAAGACAGGACTTGTTTTAACAGAACTGGGCGAAGCGCTTTTTCCCTACGCAGAGCGGGTTGAAGACGAGATGACGGCAGCCTCACGCATCATCGTCGGGCGAGATGCAGAGCCGCACGGCACCATCTACGTCACCATGCCCCATGGTCTGGCCATGACGTCCATCATGGATGATCTGGTCTTGTTTGCAGAAAAGTATCCGGAAATCGAGCTGAACCTGAACTTCACAAACAATGTCGCTGACCTAACCAGACGAGAAGCAGACGTTGGCTTTCGCATCGCTGACGAGGTGACACAAGACGTTGTGGGCAGAAAGCTCGTGCAGATGTCACAAGCAGCGTATTGCACACGGGAATACGCTGAAAAGATCAAAGACAACAGCGGCGAAGGCCTGAGTTTCATCGGCTGGCATGAGGCAGAAGGCGAGACAACGGCACCATGGATCAAAAGTGGCTGCTACCCAAAAGCGCTCCTGAAGCACAGGGTCTCAGAACTGGTGCCGCTCATTTCTCTGGCCGCCGCAGGCTTAGGCATGGCTTACCTTGCCTGCAATTTGGGCGACAGGCATCCCTTACTCATCCGCGCGCCCTTCCAAAAACCAATGCCCTACCGCAGCATCTGGCTCCTCCTCCACCGAGACCTCCGCAACACCGCCCGCGTCCGCCTCTTCGTTGACTTCATAGCCCAACGCATCACCACCCGCCGCAACGAATTCTGGGTCGCTGGAACGACATCTGACACCTAGAGCGCGTTCCGTTTGATTGGATTCAATCAAACGAGAAGAATTCGCTCCACCAAAGATGTCAGAGCACGATGCGTGAATGCTAATGAACGCGACGTGCTCTAATGCTTGGAAAGGTAAGAGTGGCTTGCCAAAGCAAGAAACTCACTCTTGCCTACCATTCACAATCACTCTCCGTATGTCCCCTTCTCCGGAAAGTGCTTCACACCGTCGGCTGCCAGTTGGAAACCGGTCATGTAGGGGTCGCGGTCGTCGAGGAAGAGGGTGTTGTAGCCGGTTTTGCGGGCCCAGCCTTCAATGGTTGGGATGATGCCGTCATGGCCACCCACTTTGGTTGCTTCCTTCACACCGCCAACAAACACAGACCCGATGATGGATTCATGGCGCATGGTGTCACCAACCTTCAGCTCACCTTTGGCGTAAAGGTGCGCAAGGCGGGCAGATGTGCCGGTCCCGCAAGGGCTACGGTCCAGTGCTTTGTCGCCATAAAACACGGCATTGCGCCGATCAGCAGCATCAGAGGTTGGCTTGCCAGTCCATTGAATGTGGCTGATACCGTGAATGCGCTCATCTTCGGCATGAGTCACGGAGTACTTCTCATTCAATGCAGCCCGCAACCGTGGACTCCAGTCGAGCAACTGTGAAACACCTACATTCTCAAGGCCCGGAAAGTTTTCCTGCTCTTCAACAATGGCGTAGAAGTTGCCGCCATATGCCACGTCAACGCTGATCTCACCCACACCCGGCAGGTCAACGCTCAAACCAGTTTCTGCCAGATAGCTTGGCACATTGGTCAGGCGAACACTCTCAACATATCCGTCTTTTTCAAAATACTCGGCAACCACAAGACCAGCAGGCGTATCCAAATACACCTTGCCCGGCTCACGAGGCTCAATAAGCCCCTCTTCCAGCGCCATAGTGATCGTACCGATAGTGCCGTGCCCACACATGGGCAGGCAACCGGATGTTTCAATAAACAACACCGCCACATCACAGTCAGGCCGTGTTGGAGGAAACAGCATGGAGCCGGACATCATGTCGTGCCCACGCGGCTCAAACATCAATCCGGTTCTGATCCAGTCATAACGCTTGAGAAAATCCGCCCGCCGCTCCAGCATATCATTGCCGCGCAAGGCTGGCGTGCCGCCCGCAACCAGTCGTACAGGGTTACCGCAGGTATGCCCATCAACACAGAAAAAACTCTTGGAGACCAAGCTCCCCTCCCCTAATTCCATGGCATCAATGCAGGATGCCGGCGGTCAACCGATGGAGCCCTCTCTCTCCCCCGGCAAAACCGCGCTTAAAATCGTTGAGCACTGTAAAGCGTGCAATCTATTTTTGGTGTTTCACCGCAAATCAGGTCACTGACCAGCTCAGCCGTAATAGCTGCCTGTGTGAGCCCATGATGACCATGCCCAAACGCATAAGTCACGCGGTCGCTTTGTTTAGAATGTCCGATCACTGGTAGCGTGTCCGGCATAGAAGGCCGATGTCCCATCCAGCGAATGCCGTTTTCACGGTTCAGGCCGGGTAACAAACGAGATGCCTTCTCGGCCATCGCGTCAGCCCGCTTCCAGTTGGCTTCCATCTCCAGCCCGCCAAACTCAACAGCACCGCCAACCCGCAGTCCGTGGGAAAGCTGCGTCACTGCAAAGCCAAGTCCTGGCACCATAACAGCATGCTTCAAAGCAACATTCGGCTCGGAAAACATGGTGTTGTATCCGCGCTCCGTTTCCAGCGGCACCTTGTCTCCCAACTGAGCCGCCAGTGTTTTGGACCAGGCCCCACAGGCAATCACCGCATGATCGCTGAGGATTTGCTCTTCACCTTCCAGATGCAGAACAATGTGATCGCCCTGCGGCTGAATATGAGAAACCGAGGACTTGAGGATCTTACCGCCGTTGCGCTCAAAAGCCTCTGCAAGGCTCAGGCACAGGGCATGCGGATCATCAACACTCATCCATCCCGGCACCAGTGCTCCGCCAACAACATTCTCAGAAAAATCGGATTCTAACTCACGGATCTGGTTGCCATTGAGCTCTTCAACCTCGATGCCATGCTCACGTTGCTCCTGCCAGCCTTTGCGAACACCCTCAATCTGACTGCGCTCGGTATAGACCTCAAGACAGCCCTTCATAAACACATGATGTCGCGTGCCTGAGGATTGCCACAGCCGTTCCCATGCAGGCAACGAAGCCTTGTTGATCGCAGCTTTGCCAAGAACGCTGTGTTTCAGTTTGTCAGGAAGCGATGCCCGCGAGAACCGCAGCATCCATGGCAGGATCTTGAGTGCATAAGCAGGGCGCACAGAAAGTGGCCCCAGCGGGTCTAGCAACCAGCCGGGTATTTTCCGCCAAATGCCTTTGGATGCCAAAGGCGCAACATCAGTCCATGCAATGCCAGCCGCGTTGCCACGGCTGGCCATTTCACCCGGACCATTGCGGTCAATCAGAGCAACCTTATGGCCTTCTTGCTGAAGGCGCAGGGCTGTTGCCAATCCAACAACCCCGGCTCCGATTACATGGATGTGTCGCATAGCTCTTTAAGCTCCGGCAGTTCCGGGCGGCATGCAACTGCATCTTCCACCACCTTGATGACACGCGCACGCTCCGCACCGGACAAAGCCAGACGTGGCGCACGAACACGGTCATTAGAGCCGATAGCGACCATCTCTGCCAACTTGATATTTTGGACTAGATTGGTGGAGACATCCAGATCCAGCAGCGGGCGGAACCAGCGGTAAATCTCAAGCGCTTCCTGATAGCGACCAGCTTTTGCCAGCTTGTAGATTGCCACAGTTTCGCGTGGGAAAGCCACAACAAGACCAGCAACCCAGCCATCTACGCCCATCATCAGGCTTTCAAGCGCAAGGTTATCAACGCCGGTCAGCACCTTGAAACGATCGCCAAAGCGGTTGATCACTTCTGTTGCGCGGCGAATGTCATCGGTGGACTCTTTCATCGCCACGATAAGCGGCTCGTCTGCCAGCTCAGCGAACATATCCAATGTCACATCAACACCGTAAGCAACCGGGTTGTTGTAAACCATCACCGGAACGCCGCCAGCTTTGGTAACAGCCTTGATGTGCGCCACAGTCTCATGCGGTGCAGAGCGGTAGGGAACGCCGGGCAGAACCATCAGACCATTTGCGCCAGCTGCCGCTGCATCCGCTGCCGCTTTCATCGCGCGGCGTGTGGAGCTTTCGCACACAGTCATGATAACGTGTTTGGACCCACAAATCTTTTTGGCAAGCTTGAGAATTTCGATTTTCTCTTCAGGCTCCAGCGCCATCGCTTCACCAAGAGAACCACAAACAATAATGCCATCGCAGCCGGCGTTCATCTGCAGCTGGAAGCAACGCTCCATCTCTGCAAAATCAAGCTCATCGTTCTCTGTAAACTTTGTTGTGACAGCCGGGTAAACACCAGTCCACATTTTGATTATCCTCACCTGTGATATATTACAGGCAATATGACCCTCAAACCTTCAAAGGTCAATACTGTGATATATCTGAAAACAAATTAATCCAGAACCACAGTGGAAAAGCAATAAATTCAGCAAGTTAATAACGCTGCGGAAAGTGTGTAACCGGCAATCCGGCACCTCCCGCAGCTTAATATTATATAGCTCAGGAGGCCTGAGAACGGGTCCGGGAAACAGCGTCATGCCAACCGGAGAGTCGCTTCTCACGCTCGGTCGCGTCCATGTTCGGCTCAAAACGACGGTCCAGATGCCAGCGCTTGGAGAATTCTTCCATGCTCGGCCACACACCCGCCTTCATACCAGCAAGCCACGCAACGCCAAGCGCCGTGGTTTCCTGAACAACCGGGCGGTCCACCGGACGGCCAAGAATGTCCGCAAGGAACTGCATGGTCCAGTCAGAAGCAACCATACCGCCATCAACGCGCAGCACGGTATCGCCGTTGAGTGGAGAGCCCATGTCAGAAGACTTGGAGTTGATCAGATCAACAGTCTGGTAGCCAACACTTTCCAGTGCGGCCCGTGCGATCTCATCCTGACCGGTAGAACGCGTCATACCGAAAATCGCCGCACGTGCTTCAGGGTCCCAGTAAGGAGCCCCCAAACCAACAAACGCCGGAACCAGATAAACATGGCTTTCCGGATCTGCATTTTCCGCCATCAACTGCGTCTGCGCAGCAGTCTCAATAATCTTCAGCCCATCACGCAGCCACTGCACGGCAGCACCCGCAATAAAGATGGAACCTTCCAGCGCATAAGTCGTTTTGCCGTTGAGGCGATACGCAATGGTAGAGAGCAACCGGTTCTTGGAATAAACCAGCTCTTCACCGGTGTTCAGCAATGCAAAACAGCCAGTGCCATAGGTGGACTTCACCATGCCCTGCTTGAAGCATGCCTGCCCAACCGTTGCCGCTTGCTGGTCGCCAGCCACGCCATAAATCGGCAACTCGGCACCAAACAGATCAGCTGTGATTGTGCCGAAATCATCCGCACAATCTTTCACTTCCGGCAGCAAGCTCATCGGAATGTTAAGGAGAGCCAGCAGTTCTTCGTCCCAACGGTTCTCGCCGATGTTATAGAGAAGAGTACGTGAAGCGTTGGTCGCATCAGTCACATGGGACTTGCCGCCTGTCAAACGCCAGATCAGCCAGGTATCAACGGTACCAAACGCCAGTTCACCAGCTTCTGCCCGCGCACGCACGCCCTCAACATTGTCCAGAATCCAAGCAACCTTGGTGCCGGAGAAATAAGGATCAAGCAGCAGACCTGTCCGGCTAGTAAACAGTTCCTCATGACCCGCCGCTTTCAACGTGCTGCAGAAGGCAGAAGTTCGCCGGTCCTGCCAGACAATCGCGTTGTAAACCGGCTCACCCGTCGCGCGATCCCAGATCAGCGTTGTCTCACGCTGGTTGGTAATGCCCACACCGATAATCTGCCCTGCAGCAAGGTCAGCACCGGATAAAGCCTCACGGCATGTGTCAACAGTCGTCGTCCAGAGGTCATCAGGATCGTGCTCTACCCAGCCTTCATGCGGAAAGTGCTGCGGAAACTCCCGTTGCCCGACACCCACACTTTCAAAACTGTCATTGAAAACGATCGCACGCGTTGACGTCGTCCCCTGATCAATGGAGAGCACCCACCCTGTCATTTATTCCTCCCGGAAGAGGGTTCCCCTCTTCGAAAATCCAATTTGGCACCAGCTATTTTTCTGAGGCGCCGAAACAATCTACAGCGCGTTCCGCTTGATTACTCACAATCAAGCGATAAGAATTCGCTTAAGCAAACAAATTAGAGCACGGCACGTAAATGAGAATGCACGTGATGTGCTCTAATGATGAACGTAGAATGTCACTTACCAAAATATAAGGGTCAAAACACCAAGATAACGACCAACCTTTGTGTATACCATCCCATACAAGGCGCCATGACATAAAACAGGCCCTGCCTTTCTCTAGGAAAAACAGAGCCTGAAACTTAACCAGCCATGCGGCTCGCTTCAAAGTAGCTGGCAAGGTAATGCTCCAGCACACCTGCTGCTTCCTTCGGCAGATGCAATCCCAGCTTGGAACGCCGCCACAAAATGTCCTCCGCAGTCACAGCCCATTCCTGCTCAACCATCCAGTTGACCTCGCAGGCATACAAATCGCCGCCAATATGTGCGCCCATCTCAGCAGTGGTTTTCGCATATCCGAGGATCTTCATGGCATCAGAGCCATAGGACCGCACCAGACGATAGGCATGATCATGCTCAAGGAACGGATAAGCTGATTTCAAAGAAGCAACCTTCGCGCCAAAGTCACTCGGCTCAAAGTCACCGCCCGGCAGAACGCTGTCCTTGGTCCAGCTGTTCTTCTTGGCAGCCTGCGGCAGATAATCCGCCAGCTTCTCCAACGCATGTTCAGCAAGACGGCGATATGTGGTGATCTTGCCGCCAAACACGCTCAGTAATGGAGCCTTGCTCTCACCCTCATCCATCTCAAGAACATAATCACGCGTCGCCGCACGCGCTTCGCTCGCACCATCATCATAAAGAGGACGCACACCGGAATAGGTTCGCACAACCATGTCCGGGGTCACTTCTTTAGAGAAGTACTCACTCACCGCGCTGCACAGATACGCAACCTCATCATCAGAACAGGAAACACCTGCCGGATCACCCTGATAGTCAACGTCAGTGGTCCCAATCAGCGTGAAATCATTCTCATAAGGGATCGCGAAGACAATACGGCCATCCGCATTCTGGAAAATGAAGCTGCGATCATGGCCAAACATCTTCGGTACAATGATATGGCTGCCCTTCACAAGACGCACATTCGCCTGACTGTTCAGCCCAATCGCGCCTTTCAAAACGTTAGACACCCAAGGCCCAGCCGCATTCACCAGCGCTTTCGCATGCACCAGCTCGTTCTTGCCGCTCACGCTATCACGAATTTCAATCTCCCAACCACCAGCGGTGCGGGAGGCGCGAACAACTTCAGTGTTACGGCGAATTTCAGCACCACGTGCAGCAGCATCACGCGCATTCAGCACAACCAGACGCGCATCATTCACCCAGCAATCGGAGTATTCAAAACCGCGTGTAAAAAGAGACTTCAAGCCATCATTAAACGGAGCACTGTCCAGCGGTACAGTCTTCGTTGCCGGCAAAAGCTTACGACCACCCAGATGGTCATACATGAACAGGCCAAGGCGCAGGAACCACGCGGGACGCAAGCCTTTATGATGCGGAAGAATAAAACGAAGCGGCCAGATGATATGCGGCGCCATATTCAAAAGAACTTCGCGTTCCTTCAAAGCTTCACGAACAAGACGGAACTCATAATATTCCAGATACCGCAGTCCGCCATGGATCAGTTTGGTAGAGGCCGAAGAGGTCGCGCTTGCAAAATCAGTCTTTTCCGCCAGAAAAACTGAAAGTCCTCGTCCGGCAGCATCACGAGCAATGCCGCAGCCGTTAATCCCGCCCCCTATGACAAATAGATCATAGCTCTTACTCATGGTCTTGCTCATGACTGGCCCCTCAATGTCACGGTTCTCGCCAGTGAATCCGTGAAAGCACGCATATTCATTACGCCGAACCTATTCGAATATTTTCGAAAGTCAACGAAACCTATTATCATATATATGTATTAAAACGAAACTCCCATAAGCAAGCGAAAAAATCGTCTTTTTGGCTTATTTCTCTCGTCAATTTGTTTAACACTGGGCAACAGCAAAAAGGCGCATTCGTAATCAAAACGAACGCGCCTTTTTCATATGAAACCGAAACTGCGTTGTTTCGGTATCTGTTTCAACTCAGATCACATCAATTGGGACCATCGTCCGGCGGAATGTCCTCTCCCTCTCCACCAGACCTTTTGGCACCCTGTGCTTTTGTCTGCGCACCTTTCTGCTCAACCTGAGGCACATCCTCTGGCTTGCTGTCGCCTGCCACATGGTAGGTCACTTGCGGGAATGGAATATCGATGCCGCGCTCGTCAAACACGACCTTCAGATACTCATTATAAGCCCGCCCGATTGCCCACTGGCTGCCCGGCAAGGTTTTGATGCGGGCCCGGATGTTGATGGCAGAGTCACCAAACGCCGTAACACCATGCATTTCCAACTCACCAAGGATCGCAACATTGTGCGGTGTTTCTTCCAACCGGCGGAAGGCTTCCTGCATGGCCTCTTTGGCCACCTCAATGTCCGTGTCATATCCAACACCCATAACCGAAACTGCATAAGCAAAGTCGCGGGTAGAGTTGGAAACACTCGTCACAGAAGAGAACGGAATGATGTGTGACGTACCATTGAGATCACGCAGTCTGACACTGCGAATGCTCAAACGCTCAACGGTGCCACTAATACCGCCAACCTCAACAAAGTCCCCTTCATTCATCGCATTTTCAAGCTGAATGAAGGCCCCTGTAATCACATCTTGCACCAGCTTTTGCGAGCCAAATGAGACCGCCAGACCAACAACACCAGCACCTGCAATCAGTGGCGCAATCTGAATGCCAAGCTCTGACAGCGCCAGAAGCGTGAACATCACGATCATCAGGATCGAAAGTGCATTGCTGAACAGCTGGAACAGCGTCTTGGTGCGGCTGGACACTGTCTTGCCTTCCCGCTCCAAAATGCGAAGGTCGATCCAGGACATGATCGTCAACCACAGAGCAAAGCCGATCAGAATAACAATAACCGCAGACATCAGGGAATTCGCAAAGGAGATCCCGTCACCCGCCCAGATCCACTGCCAGAAATTGCCAACACCCCAGACTTCCAGAACACCAATGATCACACAAAGACCTACGATAACTCGCAGCACCATGCAAACAGTCGGCAGGAAGGAGTTCAGGCGTTTTTCAAACGTCGGCAACACATGGTCCAGCGCATCGTGAAGGTCGACACCCTTACGAATAACCCGTGTCAGCAACATCATAATGCCCAGCCCGATGAAGATCACAAGCAAGGACATTGCGCTGGTTCTGGCAATATAGTTGATGGCATCAAGCGGCGTACGCAGCCACGCGACCATGATCGCAAACACATACAGCAGAGCCAACAGATGCCAAACAAAGCCCAGCCCCTTGAAGAGCTGAACAGAGAAGTTGGCTCCGGTAAAGCTCTCAGCATACTTGCGAATGGCATGGCGCACCCGCAGTCGTGACCGGAGAATAATCGCAACAAGATAGATAAGACAGACCAGCACAACGGTGACACGCACACTGCCCGCCAACTGCGAAGAAAAGTTCACCCCAACCATAGGCACGGCCAGACGAACACCAAACCCAAGGATGCCGACAATCAGGATCAGATGTCGGGCCCAAAAAACAGCCTCCGGATCTGAGAATGGCAACAGACGGAAGGAAGGCCTGTGCGGTGCAAACACAAACCGGATCACAACACGCGACATTTCAATCAGGAAGAAGGCATTGATGGCAAACAGCTCAACATTGTTGATGCTCTGCACCGTCGGATCTGTCGAGAAAATATAGGCCGATAAATAACCGACACCAGACGCAATACCGACAAAGGCAGCATCAAAGACAGATGTCACCGCCAGCAACCCAACACGGAAGAAGAGGGAATGAGCCTCTGGCCCCTTCTCATGCCGCCGCATGTAGGCTGTTGATGCCTTATGTAAGATAATCAAGATGAGGTAAGCAGGCAGCAGCACGCGAATAATGCTGAAAATACCATCCCACAATCGCGAATGGTCCACCTTTGACTGGCCGTCCAGCAAGTCCTCATAACCGGACAACCCGGAGATGATGAGTGTGCCAAAGTCATAAAAACTCGAAACACCATCCTGCACATAAGTCCCGATCTGCGCCGCAATCGTTGCTTTGGCAGCCGGATTTGCTGTGGCCGTGGATGTGCCGGAACCAGACGAGCCATTGGCCTGCTGCTCCTGCAAAATTTTGACAAGTGCCTCACGCCCTTTCGGGTCTTCAAGCACCTTGATCAGAGCTTGCTTGGCTTGCTGCACATCAGCCCCACCCTCAGCAGAAGTGGACGAGTTTTGAGCCTGCGCAGCACTGGCAAAACTGAGAAAGACCGCAGCAAACGCTGCGATTAGAAACCGGAAAAGCATGGATCACCCAGAATGGAAACGAGCAAAATTCAAGCGAACACTATCGCTTTACACCATAAACGAGAAGATCCAGTGAAGACAAACCGACAAAATAACCCTGCGCAATCAGAGTTTTTGACAGGTGAAAGCATGCATGGGTTATCTGGCAACCCGCCCAACCATGAATGCAGCAGTCGCCGTTGAAAGGGTCGCAGCAGCGTAAAACCACAATCCCGGCAAAACCTGAGCACTTGCAAGCCCGCTTGTCTTGGCTGCAAAAATCACCAAGGCCACTAGCATCACATCCATCATGGACCACTTCCCAAGATAGCTGAGCGCCCGAAGCCACTTGCTGGATGACCGATGCAACGCGGAAATACCCAGTACGAGAATCTTCAGGGCAGGCAGAAAGACAGAAAACACAAAAACAAGCCCGGCAATTGAAACCTCACCTTCGTCATAGAGCCCACCAATCACCTGCAACAGGCTTGGCGTATCCTCCAAAAAATAAAGGCGCTCCATACTCAAGAGTGGCAATGTCAGCCCCAGACCGAACGAAAACGCGGCAAGTGGAATTAAAAACCCAAGTAAAACAGGCATAAAGGCTCCTGAAGCGTCTTCCCGAAAAGTGGACACTGCTCAGTTCTCAGCGCGAGACCTGGACGCAACAGCCTATAAATAAACATTGGTGAAATGAAAGCAACCACGAGGTATCGCACCGCGAACAGGCGCAGTGCGATCAATAAAGGATTATGAAGAGGTTAAGACCAGTTCGGGTTATCAGAGTATCAGGTCATTCCGACTAAGAACGAGAGACACCCTCAACCTCGGGAAGAATTAGCGACGCGCCATCCGCCCCGCAATGTCGTCCATTCCGTCTTGTTCAATCGCATCCATGGCAGCACGTTGACGCATTTGGTCACGCTCATCCATCAACTCGATCTTTTTCAACTCGGAAACAGCGTCAGTCAGCTCGTCCTGCGCTTTCTCAAGCTGAGACTTCAATTCCTCAGTCGAGTGCTTCAGGTTATCTCGGCGCTGTGCAGCCGCGCGAGCGAAAGTCGGATACGCAAAATGGCTGATATCATCAATACCAACACGCTTTTGCTCCTGAACAATCTGGTTCTCCAGATCTTCAGCCATTCGATCAAAATCACTCAACATCGTTTCAATCTGAGTCACCTGACGGCGCTTCTCATCAACATTGAACTTCTTAAGCTTCAAAAGGCCTTCACGATTCTTCATACGCAATACTCCCTTTACCGGAGAGTGAGCTTACGCCTGAGTCATTTCCAAAAGATGAGCAAGCTGGAAATATCCCTCTTCAATTGTAGTTTTTTCCCCCTTCATTTGCCCCAAATACGCTTCAAGGGCGTCATTTTTGGCAATTGCCTCATCAACAAGGGGGTCTGCACCTTCTTTATAGGCACCCAGACGGATCAGTTCTTCCATGTCCGCATAAGCAGACATCAGCTGCTTGGCACGCCGAAGAATCGGTAAGGCTTCTTCAGGCACACAACGCGGCATGGTTCGACTGACGGATTTTAGCACGTTAATAGCCGGGTAGCGACCGCGCTCTGCAATCCCACGCTCCATAACAATGTGCCCATCCAGAATACCGCGAACAGCATCGGCCACAGGCTCATTATGGTTGTCGCCTTCCACCAGCACAGTAAAGAGAGCTGTCACAGCCCCTTTGCCAACTGCACCCGGTCCGGCTCGTTCCAGCAATTTCGGCAATTCAGTAAAGACGGTGGGCGTATACCCTTTAGAGGTTGGCGGCTCTCCAACAGAAAGACCAATCTCACGCTGCGCCATGGCAAAGCGCGTAACAGAGTCCATCATACAAAGAACATTCTTGCCCTCATCACGGAAATATTCAGAGAGAGTAAGAGTGAGATAAGCCGCTTCCCGACGCATCAAAACGCTTTCGTCAGACGTTGCGACAACAACAACAGATTTCGCCAGCCCCTCTTCACCCAGATCATCCTCGATGAACTCCTGAACCTCACGTCCACGTTCACCAATAAGACCAATGACAGACACTTCTGTTTCCGCGTTACGTGCAAGCATGGACATAAGGACCGATTTACCCACGCCAGACCCGGCAAAAATACCGAGGCGCTGCCCCTGACAACACGTTACAAAACTATTAAGGGATCTCACACCCAGGTCGATCGGGCTCCCAACACGGGCTCGTTCTGCAGCCGGAGGTGGTGAATCACGTAATTTTCTCGGGATCGAACCGAATGGAAGAGGTCCTTTTCCATCGATCGGTTCGCCTAAAGCGTTAACAACACGCCCCAGCCAGGCACTCGATGGATGGACAATACTCTCGCGTGAAATCAGCTTTGCCTTGCTACCATGACGCACACCATCGAGCTCGCCAAATGGCATACAAAGCGCTCTTCCGTCTCGAAACCCGACGACTTCAGCTTGAATTGACGCTGCGTTCTCCCCTATTTCTATTAGTAGACGCGCGCCGACGCTCATGGCGTAAACAGGCCCTGCAACTTCAATCAGAAGTCCCTTAACTGCTTCTACTCTCCCGTAAATTTCGGTTGGGAGGCATGATTCGATTTCTGCAAAAAGCGAGTCCAAAACAGATTCCCTATTAATCATTTTCGTCGTTGGTAACCGATCGTTTACGCTTCTGCTTAATGTTATTGGGGAGACTTTGAATGGCGTATAGCCCTTTCAAGGAAACGAAGCGTCTAAACATGGCTTTCAGTAGCACTTGATTCGATTGAAAGCCAACCGGTCTCAAATTGGTGAACAGGAAAGGTTACACCCTTGAATTCTAGGTTGTACCCAGAGAACTGTTCTACGTGAGAGTAAAACGCTTGCGGTAGCGATTCGAGTTCTGTTAACCATAAACTCATTCAATTGAGTCGGGTTTATAGTATTCCTTCGCAACGGTTTGTGTTTTTGGGCCGGCGCGACTGCCCAGGAAAGGCAACACGAGGGGATTAACATGCGTGTATTGTTGATCGAGGACGATAGTGCTACTGCACAAAGCATTGAACTGATGCTCAAATCCGAGAACTTTAATGTCTACACGACAGATCTCGGCGAAGAAGGCATCGACCTCGGCAAACTGTATGATTATGATATTATCATGCTGGATCTGAACCTGCCGGACATGTCCGGTTATGAGGTACTGCGCACACTGCGAGTATCCAAGGTGAAGACACCTATTCTTATTCTGTCCGGTTTGGCTGGCATTGAAGACAAGGTCCGTGGCCTTGGGTTCGGCGCTGACGATTATATGACAAAGCCATTCCACAAGGACGAGCTGATTGCACGTATTCATGCAATTGTGCGTCGTTCTAAAGGTCATGCCCAGTCTGTTATTGTTACCGGCGACCTCACTGTAAACCTCGACACCAAAACTGTCGAAGTTGCAGGTCAGCGCGTACATCTGACTGGTAAAGAATATCAGATGCTAGAGCTTCTTTCCCTTCGTAAGGGCACAACCCTCACTAAGGAAATGTTCCTCAACCACCTCTACGGTGGTATGGACGAACCAGAGCTCAAAATTATCGATGTGTTTATTTGTAAGCTGCGCAAGAAGCTCGCTTCCGCAACAGCTGGCAAAAACTACATCGAAACAGTATGGGGCCGCGGATACGTTCTGCGCGAACCAGAAGAGAAAGCAGCTTAATAGCTTTATCAGCTGACTTTCAGAGAGTTTCAGTAGAAGCCCCCTTACAACCCTGATTGTAAGGGGGTTTTTTATGTGCGCTCCCCTTCGCATTATGCATCGGCAACACTTCCACTGTTTCAAGGAACAAGCCAGATGCAACCGTATGACGAAGGTTTCTACGACAACCAACAGGATGGCTCGCTGGCTTCAGCTAAGGAAATCCTTCCCATCGTCTTCCAACATCTGTCGCCAGAGAGCGTCATAGATTTTGGATGCGGTACTGGCAGCTGGCTTCTGGCAGCTACACAACTCGGTGCAAAAGAAATCCTCGGTTTGGACGGCGCATGGGTACCTCAACCTTCCCTCCGCATACCCTCGGAAAACTTTGTTCAGGTTAATCTGGAAAAGCCGGAGAGCATTCAAACAAAAAGACATTTTGACTTGGCCATGAGCCTTGAAGTGCTTGAACATCTGTCAAGCTCTGCAGCGCATACAGTCCTGGAGAAGATGACTGAAAGCGCAGACAATGTCTTGCTTTCCGTTGCCGTCCCAGAGCAAGGCGGTATCCATCATATCAACGAGCAACGGCAAAGCTATTGGGCGAAACTGATGGAGGAGAAAGGATTTTTCCCGATAGATATTGTCAGACCAGCGATATGGAACAACCCTAATGTGAGCGTCTGGTACAAGCAGAACGTCCTGCTGTACTCCAAAACCAATCATAAAGCGGCACAATCGACTTCCCCGCTCCCCCTCGATATCATTCACCCCGATCTTTACGAGAATACCGTCGCAGACCTAAGAGGCCGCGTAACAAAACTCAGATCAAAGCAGATCAAGAACAGGATCCGCCGAGCACTCGGAATGAAACCAAAACTCCCGCATTAACCCGAAAGAAGACACCCTTCTGATTCTTCTGTAACCATCTGAATTCAAAAGCACTTCCTCCTCAATTCAACCAAAGCTTGCACTTTCATGAAAGTAAGCGGAGGGTAGGTTCATCAAGCTTGATGACTTCCGAAACACATATGAGGATACGAAGATGCAATCTCTTGCAGACCTGAGATCTATCGGGATCATCACAGCAAACAACGGGCAGTTCCAACTCAATATCCACCCAGAGTACACGCCAGCCCTTCTGCACCTGTCAGACTTTAGCCACGCACTCATCCTGTGGTGGGCAGATCAGGCAGCAACAGTACAAGACCGGAGCACTCTGCAGTTCCCAGCTCCATATGCCAAAACAAATCATGAGATCGGCACGTTTGCGTCAAGGTCCCCTGCCCGTCCGAACCCAATCGGCCTCTCTTCGGTTTCGCTTCTAAACGTGGATGAGCAAAATGGTCTCATCACTGTCCCTTACATTGACGCAGCACCCGGCACACCGCTGCTGGACATAAAGCCCTACTTCCCTGCCTCAGACAGAGTAGAAACCAGTCATGGACCAAACTGGTGCAAACACTGGCCGCAATCCTATGAGGCATCAGCCGACTTCAACTGGGCAGCTGAGTTCACATAGTAAAGCCAACTGTTAGCCTCTGCGGTCTTAGTGGAGGCTAACAGGTAAAACACCTTCAATAACGCCTAAGTGTATTGCCCATGGGCTGTCTTTGTTGCCATGGTGCGGCCATGAGGCTTTTTATTCTTACATCTATTGTCATGGTCGCATTTGCCGCCAACTCAGTTCTGAATCGTCTGGCATTGGCAGACGGAGAGATTGGTCCATCTGCATTTGCCAGTATTCGCATTGTCGCTGGCGCACTCATGCTTCTGGCACTCATCTTCTTTCGAGGCGGCAACAAGCTCTCATTCTCAAAGCCCAGCGTCACAGCAGTCCTTGCGCTGTGTGCCTACATTCTTGGCTTCTCGCATGCTTACATCTCCCTTGATGCTGGCTTCGGTGCGCTTTTGCTCTTCGGCGCTGTACAAATCACCATGTTCATCGGTGCATTCATTCAGCGCGAAAACCTGACACTCCAGAAGTGGATCGGCGCAGCACTCGCATTCTCTGGCCTCGTTTACCTTCTTTCCCCGTCAAACGCAGGCATAGACCCGCTCGGAGCAGGATTGATGACAATTGCCGCCATCGGCTGGGGGATTTATTCCATCATCGGCAGAGGCGCAGCAAACCCGCTCAAAGACACAGGAATGAACTTTCTCTACGGTGTGCCAATCATCTCATTGGCACTGCTTCTGTTTCCGGACACAACCACCATCACAGCTTCAGGCGTTCTCCTCGCCATCATCTCCGGTGCTATAACCTCTGGACTTGGCTACGCTCTCTGGTACGCAATCATTCCACAATTACAGACAAGCACGGCAGCAGTTGCTCAGCTCACCGTGCCAATCATCGCAACAGCCGGTGGAATTGTTTTCCTTGCAGAAGCCATCGATAGCCGCTTCATCATCGCCACCACATTGGTGCTCTGCGGTGTTGGGATTTCCGCCTACCGGAGAAAACCCAACACACCCTGACAATCACTCAGGCCTGTTCTGCTCATCCTCATGGCCAAGCTGTAGCTGATAAGTTGCAGGGACAAATCGGAAGCCCTCTCCCACGGCTTCAACAAAGCCCATGGCAGGGAACGGCATGTGGTAACCAATAAACGGAATGCGTTCTTCCGCAATCATCCCAAAGATACGCCGACGCGTTTCCGCCGCGCGCGCTTTATCGATGTCAAACACAACACGCCAATCAGGATAGGCCAGTGACCATACAAAGTGGTTGGCTGTATCAGCCGTGAGCATCAGCTTGCGTCCATTGGCTTCAACCAAATACGCCATATGCCCGGGTGTATGGCCATAAGCCTCAACGGCAGTGATACCGGGAACAACTTCTCTGCCCGGATCAATAAAGTCGAATTTATCTTTGAGAGGCAGCACATTTTCAGCAAAAACGCGAGCGCTTCCATTAGCGGCTGGACCGAGCTTTTCCCAGTAGTTGAACTCAATCGGGCTCGTGACATACTTCGCATTTGCAAAAGTTGGGACACCGTTTTGCATCAACCCGCCCGTATGGTCCGCATGCATGTGCGTCAGCACAACCACATCAATATCAGCTGGCCGGATGCCTGCTGTCGCAAGCGCCTTCAGTAAATTCCCACTTTGCGGCTGAGAAAGAACGCCTCGTCCAGTATCAAACAAAATGAGTTTATCGCCTGTATTCACCAGAACCGGTGTGAAGAAACCTCGGAATTTGTTGGAGGAGATGAAGTGATCCTGACTCGCTTTTTCAAACACCTCACTCGTCTGCTCCATACCAAACGTATCCTGCGGGTGCTCAGCAATAAAGGTGCCATCAAGCAAAGCGTAGACCTTGAACTCACCAAGCTGAAATTCAGTTGCTGGCGCACGCTGATTGGAGCTTTCTATCGGAGTTTCTGCAGCTGCCTCCAAACTCCGCATCCCTGTGGCAAGCAATCCACCAGCACCCAGAGCAAGGGCACCTCGTCGGCTTAATTTCAAGAAATCACGAGAACTCATCACTCACACTCCATTAGCCTGACACACCACAAACAAAGGTGGTCAACAGTCACAAACTATCGGGAAACTCTAAGTATCGTTTGGAGAAATTTACTCGCATTGAACTTGAATTGCGACTGACGACAACCAGCCAAATAGTAAATCTTCGTTCAAAAAAATGAGAGAGTCAGCTCGTACTTCCGAAAAACGGCTCCGGTTTTCGGATGAGAATACGCATAAAAATAACGAGTGAGAGCTTGGGGCTTGAATGTATATGAACGCAACAAAGCCTAAAGAAAAGGCCAGCAAATCTGCTGGCCTGTTTCGTTTTGTATCCCTAAAACCGGGAACCACTTGCTAAGGCCTGAATGGTGGGCCGCGTTTTGGAAGGTGTGGCCGAAGGCTTCGCCGTAGAGCGTGAGAAGCTGGAAGAACCAGCCGGACGGCTTGCAGCCTGCTTTTTGCGGTATACACCACGCAGATTTGGATAGGGCTCAAAGCCATCCGTCAAACCAACCACAGTTTCCGCAGCACCAAGCACGAGGAAACCATCATCCGGCAACTGCCGATAGATGCGGTTGAGCACATCAATCTTCGTTTGCTGATCGAAGTAGATCAGCACGTTACGGCAGAAGACAACGTCAAACTCACCAAGGTGGCTGAAGTTTTCCAGCAAATTCAGCTTACGCCACTGCACCATAGCCCGGATTTCCGGAGCCATCTGCCACAGTTCGCCCTGCTGCGAGAAGTACTTCAACAGCATCTGAATAGGCAGACCACGCTGGACCTCGAACTGGCTGTAGATACCAGTACGGGCTTTTTCCAGCACTTCAGTGGAAATGTCAGTTCCCAGAATCTCGAAACGGAATGTACCGATCTTGGCCTTGTCTTCTTTCAGATACATGCTGAGAGAATAAGGTTCCTGACCCGTAGACGCCGCCGCACACCAGATGCGCGCACTCCGGCGTGTTTTGCGTGCCTCAAGCAAATGAGGAAGCATCACATTCCGGAAGTTCTCGAAAGGGCTCTTGTCACGGAAGAAGAATGACTCATTGGTTGTCATAGCTTCAACCACATCATTCTGCATAGACATGGAGCCCGGCTTGCTGATCGCAAGAATAAGCTCACTCAGTCCATTCAGGTTGTGACGTCGAGCAACTGGCATCAGTCGGCTTTCGACCAGATACTGCTTTTCATCGGAAAGAACGAGGCCGCTACGGGATTTCAGAAATTTCTTCAAGAAATCATATTCAGAAGTCATCATCGCGCGGCTCCTTTTAAGATACGCTTGACATGTGCACCAATCTGATCGAGAGGCACGATACCGCTGCAGTTCCCAGTACGGGCAGCAGCACCTGGCATCCCCCAGACAACACTGGAGGCCTCATCCTGCGCGATGACGCTACCGCCTTTACCAGCAATGACATTGACGCCACTTGCGCCATCACTACCCATGCCGGTTAAAACGAGTGCCAAACACGCGGTACCGAAAACTTCGGCTGCACTTTCAAAAAGTGGATCCACAGATGGCTTACAGAAATTGACGGGAGCTCCGTCTTCGAGCAACGAAACCGCCTGCCCGTTCTGCTTGCCGATTTTCAAATGAATTCCGCCTGGAGCGATATAAACGTGCCCAGGTTTCAATACATCCATGTGCTCAGCTTCTTTTGAAGGAAGCTGAAGTTGTTTATGTAAATGCTCTGCCAGAATTGTCGTGAACGTACGCGGCATGTGCTGCGTAATCACAACTGGCACCTTCAGCAAACCATCGCGCGCATCTGTCAGCACACGCTGGAGCGCTTGTGGCCCTCCGGTAGAGCTGCCGATCACAAGAGCCCGCGGCACAACCGAAGAATACGGCTTGAGCGTTATCTCCTGCTTTCCAGCAGCATTTACCCCTGTCCCGCGAGGACGTCGCAACGCGGCGCGCGCTTCAGTTCTCTCAGTAAGGGCATCATTCCGTTTTTTGTGCGGATCATTGACGATCTCAGCACGCATTCTGCGAACAGGTTCTGCTGTCGTTCTGGTTCGCTTAACGCGCTTCCCACCGCGCCCAAGCAACCGCAATTTTTCCAGCAATTCTCTCTGAAACTCAACTGCACCAGCCGTTTGGCCAGTCGTTTCAGGCTTGGCGACATAATCGGTGGCACCAAGAGAAAGAGCCTTCAAACTCACTTCAGCATTCCGTCGCGTCAGCGTGGACGCCATCACAATGATAAGATCGCGTTTTTTCTCAAGAAGTTTAGGAAGAGCTGTCAGGCCATCCATCACGGGCATTTCAACATCCAGCACAACCACATCAGGGTTGCTGCGCTCAATGTCTTTTACAGCCAATTCGCCATTACGATGGGTTGCAGCAACTTCCAGCTCAGGATCAGCTTCAATCCACCTGCTGAAAAGCCCACGAATAACAACGGAATCGTCTACGACCATGACCCGGATAGGTGCCATCTGACCAGATCTCTCTGACTTCGGCTCCTCAACTTTTGCATACATGCCCAGCCGGCCCATATCCATTACTTAGACCAATCCAACTTCCTGAAATTTCGCTGAAAGAATCTCCCGATCAAACGGTTTCATAATGTATTCGTTCGCACCAGCCCGGATAGCCTTGGTGATATGAGCAACGTCGTTCTCTGTCGTACAGAAAACAACAATTGGGTCTTCCCCACCGTCTTCCTCACGAAGCTTGGCCAAAAACTCCAGCCCGTCCATGACAGGCATATTCCAGTCCAACAGAACCGCATCCGGCATTGACGCTTTACAAGCATCAAGTGCCTTCTGTCCGTCCTCGGCCTCGGTGATTTCAAATCCAATGTCCTCCAGAATGCGGCGGGCCACTTTGCGGATTACGCTGGAATCGTCAACAACCAGACACTTTTTCATTAAATCGGCTCTCTCGCTTCGAAGGTATGCTTTACGCAGCTTTAGGTTCAATCAGGGAGCTGAGCAGACGGTCCACGTCAAGAACCACCATCAATCGCCCGTCCAGACGATGAACCCCGCCAGAAATTTCGGCCCAACGGAAATCAAGGTTGGATGGGTTTGCTTCCATCTCGTTTCTTGGCAAGTTGAGTACCTCTCCTACGGCATCAATAACAAGGCCATAGGACTCCCCTTTGTACTCAATACCAACAGCCATCATGCCTTGGTCAGCATCATTTGGCTTGAGATGAAGCTTACGACGCATATTGATAGCAGTCACAATGCGTCCACGCAGGTTCAACACCCCTTCCACTTCAGGCGGAGCCAAAGGAACCTGCGTTACTTTTTCAGGCACAAAAACATCATGCACCTGCGAAATTGGCAGACCGAACAACTGGCTGCCAATCACAACAGTCACATACTGGATGTGATCGGCACTGCCCTGACGGTTGTCATCACCGTCGACTGTGGTGAGTTTATGAGCGGTCATGCTGCAACCCCGAATTCATTGGTCAAAACATCTTTGAGCGCTGCCAACAGACCCGGACGGTCAAACTTGGCCACATAGTCATCGAACCCGGCCTGACGGCCTTTTTCGATAGAAGCCGGTGTCACAACAGCAGAAAGCGCGATGATTGGCATATGACGGAAGCGGGTATCACGACGCAGGCTCTCACAGAACTCATAGCCACTGATGTCCGGCATTTCGATATCAGTCACAATCGCAGCAAAGTCGGTGCCTTTTTCCATCAACTCGTAGCCACTTTGGGCACTGGAGCAAACAGTAACATCGTAACCAGCAGCTTTCAGAACAGGTGTCAGCATGTTGCGGAAGAAGGCACTGTCATCGAGGAAGAGAAGTTTTCTCACCTTTGTGGTCGTATCAATTTCCTTGCGCATGAACCAGTCATCAAAGGCCAATGGCAGGTAATGGCCAAGGTCAATAACTTCAGTTGCACGCTCGCGAATGATTGCAGAACCAAGTACACCCTGACGCTCAGATACCACTTCGATTGTCATCCGGTCTTCAACAATGTCTACGATCTGATCAACAACCAGACCCATTGAACGACCATTGTCAGAGAACACCAGCATCGGCTGAGTTCCCTCAGACTTATGACGATCACCCTCATTTACGTAGACCAACGGCATCAGCGAACCACGGTACTGCACCAAATCACGGCCATTGGAGTGTTCGATCTTGTTAACATCGAATTCTTCAAGGCGTGTCACCAGCGACAGCGGCACAGCTTTCGGCTCTTCAGAACCAGCACGGAACAGCAGCAGTGAAATTGGAGCATCAGCGTCAATCACATGAGCTTCCGCGTTTTCGTACTCATCTTCAGCTGTATCGGTCAGAGTACCGGAAGCATGGCTTGCCATTGCACTTGCAACACCGTTCGGATCAATGATCATGATCACAGAACCATCACCGAGAATGGTGTTACCGGAGAACATGTTGATGTTGCGGAGCATGGAAGACATAGGCTTCACAACAATCTCTTCAGTGTGGAACACACCATCAACAACAACACCGAAGGACTGACTGCCAACCTGCATCACAACGATAAAGCCGTTGTCTTCATCAAGGTCAGCCTCTTCAGTCTGACCAAGCAGTTCCGACATATGCACCAGTGGCAACAGCTTACTGCGCAGGCGCAGGACAGGCCGATCTTTAAGCCGCTCAATGCGATGTTCAGAGTTGGACTGAACACGAACCAGTTCAACAACAGACAGCTGTGGGATCGCATAACGGTCACCACCAGCTTCCACGATCAGTGTGGAGACGATGGCAAGTGTCAGCGGGATCTTGATGATGAAGCTGGAACCGCGACCTGGTGTCGAGCGCAGATCAATAGAGCCACCAATCAGCTCAACGTTGTTGCGCACAACATCCATACCAACGCCACGACCAGACACGCTGGTCACGTTGGTAGCGGTAGAGAAGCCAGCAGCAAAGATGAACTTGTAGATCTGATGATCTACCATCTTTTCAAGTTCAGCTTCGGTGGTCACGCCATTCTTAAGCGCTTTTTCCTTGATCTTCTCAAGGTTTAGACCACGACCATCATCCTTCACTTCGATGATGATATGTCCGCCTTCATGATAAGCAGAAAGGGTGATGTTACCCTTCTCAGGCTTACCAGCAGCCACACGATCTGCAGGATCTTCCAGACCGTGGTCGGCAGAGTTGCGGATCATATGTGTCAGCGGATCTTTGATGAGTTCCAGAACCTGACGATCAAGCTCTGTTTCCGCACCAATCATCTCAAGACCGATAGGCTTATCGAGTTCCTGAGAGAGATCGCGAACAATACGTGGAAGCTTCTGCCATGCATTCCCAATTGGCTGCATGCGGGTCTTCATGACCCCTTCCTGCAACTCACCGGTAACGTTGGACAGACGCTGAAGTGGAACTTTGAATTCGCTGTCTTCATGACGACGAACAATTTCCAGAAGCTGGTTGCGTGTCAGCACCAGTTCAGAAACCATCGTCATCAGGTGTTCCAAAGTCTCAACATTCACACGAATGGACTGGTTGGAAACACCCTGACTGGATGCCTTACCCTTCGCGCTTGGGTTCTTCGGCTTGGCAACTTCTTTCTGAGAAGTCTTCGCTTCCGAAAAATTAGGAGCAGCAGCGCCAACTGGCTCGCCATCTTCCTCAGTTTCTTCTTCAACTGCAGGCAGCTCAATCTCAACTTCAGCTTCCTGGAAAGCACGCTCAAGATCATCAAGAGAAACTTCACCAGGACGCAGAGGCCGCTCCAGCACCTGATAGATGTCGGTACCAACTTCTTCCTCAGCAGCTTTTTCTTCCGCCATCGCTGCCGCCATTTCGTCAGCCATGTCGTCATTGTCAGCGCTTAAGGAAAGGCGTTCCAGCTCATCAATCAAATCACGGTCCGTGCCATCAGGCTCAGCACCGTTAGCAGCCTCAAGATCCGCAAGAATATCCTTAATGCGATCAATAGAAGCGAGGACAAGTGTTACCGCTTCGTGTGTCACAGGAACACCGTCGCGGAACTTGCCCATCAGGGTTTCAGCAGCATGAGCAATCGCTTCCAGACGCGGCAGGCCCAAGAACCCACAGGTGCCTTTGATTGTATGCACTAACCTGAAAATGTTATTTAGAATGGTGGCGTTATTCGGCTCTTGCTCGAACTTCACCAACTCAACATCTACAACATCCAGGCTTTCATTGGTCTCAGTGAGAAACTCTCTGAGAAGATCGTCCATGGCCCGCACCCACTCAATGCTTAGGGGAGCCTCAAAAACCGAGACTCCTAAATTTCACTAAGGTTGAGTGTTAAGCGAAACGGTTAACATAGGTTGAAAGATTGTAAGATTCATCCAACCTACAATAACTGGTTGTTTTTGACAGAGGATCAGACAGACTCTGAAACTTGAGTATTTGCCTTGCATATGACGGCATCACCGTCTTTCAGGAGCTCGATATTTAGACCCGCTTCACCTGCCAACAAAACCGCATAGATCGGTTGAACAGTGTGGGCATCAATGCGTTCTGGCTCCTGACCGGAAAGAATCTCACTTACAACCTGAGGGATTCGCGCATTCGTTCCTTCAGCTTTAAGGAGAAAGTTCGGAGCACCCTCATCCCCTTCCATACTGATGGTAATGGTACCACCCCGTGGAACACACTGATTCATGAGCAGCAGCAGGTTCAAAATCAGTTTGACCTGATTCTTAGGCAGAAGCAGGCGTGGCATGGTCCACTCCAGATTCGCCTTTTCATTGCTCATGTATCCAGTCGCTACTTCTTGCGCATCGCCCAGATCAATTGAAGCACCGGCAGATCCGGCAGCGCCAAAAGCAAGACGGGCAAACTGAAGTTTTGCAGAAGCCTGACGCGCTGACTTGCGGATGAGATCCATCGCAAAGTCTGCCATGTCCTCATTGCCTTCTTCATCCAGCACTTCCAGACCGTTCGTGATCGCCCCGACTGGTGAAATGATGTCGTGGCACACACGGCTTGCGACGAGTGCGGCAAGATCAAGAGATGACAAATCTTTAAATACTGACATAACCGCTCCAGAACTTTGGCCAATAGGCCCTATGATTGATTCGAGATGTGGCGAAAAAGGTACAATCCTGCTGGTTTAATTCCAAGCTGGACATCATTGATATGGACCGCATTTTACATCGCGTGCACGACTTTGTGCCTTCGCGAGCAAACTCTCTGGTGCTGTCAGAAACAAAGCCCGGTGTTCACGGCTCTGAAACAGCAATAGTCGCTGGTTATAAACAAGGTAGATTTTCGCCAATCCCTCAGCTCGGTAGCCTTGCGCAAGTGAGAGTGCGTCGCATCCCTGAAATAATGGGGCATAGACCTCCGGAGCATGCCGAAAAGCGTCTCGGTTGCCCTCATTGGAAAATGCCCAAACCCGTCCACCCCAGGACAGCGTCAGGTCTTCACGCCCCTTTTCAGGAGTTTCCGAGACCTGATAGGTCACTGGATCACACATGGAGAGTGTGTAGGTGAACCGCTCTTGCGCACCTGCAAAAACTGAGGCAGCACACAAAAAAACGATAGAACTCCATAGAATTTTGCCCGTTCGCGCAAATTTTCTGTAGAAAACCTCAGAAATCATGGGAATGTCCATCCAGAGTCCGAATCACCTGCATTAACTAAACGAGCAAGTTCGACAACTGATACAAAATTCATGACTGCAGGCCAACGGGATGTACATCATTTACCCAGCTATACCATGATTAACCACTAGGTAGATGTAAGACACTATAACTTGTTGTACCTAAAAGTTGCACTATGCCCTTAACATTTGAATTGCTCTGAACAATCCAAATTCTCGGGTTTCTTAGAAGGAGACGTTGGCATGATGACGAGCCTGTTCGCCAATCTGCGCAACAAAGCTGCAATCGTCCTTTGCGCCAGTTTCGCACTGCTGGCGCTCAATACACATTCATTTGCGCAATCATCCGTTGATCAGTCGCGATACCACCAAAAAGATATCATCACGGCCGGTGGCGAATTTTTCGGTTCCATCTCCACCGGCCTCGCAAAGGTTGTTGAGCGTGCAGTTCAGCAGTACGGCGAACCAAACGGATATATCCTGGGGCAGGAAGGCTCAGCAGCGTTCTTCGCCGGCGCTGCTTATGGCGAAGGTACACTGTACACTCGCAACGCTGGCAACCATCAGATCTTCTGGCAAGGTCCATCCCTGGGCTTTGATGTTGGCGGTGACGGCGCCCGCGTTATGATGCTGGTCTACGATCTGCCAAGTGTCGATGCCATCTATCGCCGCTATGTTGGCGCTAAGGGCTCAGCCTACCTTGTCGGCGGCTTCGGCATGCAGGTTCTGTCCAACAACGATATCTTCGTTGTGCCTGTTCGTGCAGGCGTTGGCGCTCGCCTTGGCCTCAACATGGGCTATTTGAAATTTACTAGGAAGCCAACATGGAATCCTTTCTGATATAACTAACCCTGCGTTAGTTATATTTTGGCAAGTTAGTGTGTGAGAGAATGCGCTTAAGTCTGCGGCAGTCCCTCACACCGTTCAACAGATCAGGCATAGTTTGTGATTGAAATTGCACTATACATTGCACTGGGTTTCTTCCTCGCGAGCATTCTAGCGCTCGCCGCCCTCCCCTTTATCTGGGGCCGTGCTGTACGCCTCACGCGGAAAGCGATTGAGACGTCCAACCCCATAAGCTATGCCCGTGCCACAATGGCAAAAGACGCATTACGCGCTCAACATGCCATTGCGATCCGTCAGATGGAGGTGCGCCTCGAAGGGATGACGGAAAAACTCGCTGAGAACGCATCTGCCCGTTCAGCAGCTGAAGCCCAACTTGCAGAGCTCAAAGAAGAGCTCAGCGTTGTTCAGCTCAAATCAGCCCGCGAGCGGAAGAACATGGCTCAGAAAGCAACACGCTTCCTCCGCCGTAGAAATCCATCCGAGCCGATCCCGTTCTCTGCAGATGATCGCATCACGACAGAACCCGAAGCAGAAGTTCAGGATGAAGCTGCAGCACAAACTGCAGATCAGACCACGTCCGCTGAGATCATCCAACTCAGCAAACAGGCTGCTGCGGATAAAACACGTGAGCTGGATGCAGAGCTGAAAGAAGAAGAAGTTGCAACCAAACCGATAGGTCCAATCGATACCTCGGACCTACAGGACATGGACAACCCTCTGGCAGAACTGGCAACGCAGATCTCCCAGCAAGTTTCGGAAATGACTGCTGAGTCTGAAACCAAACATCAGCCAACATCTCCAGCAGAAGCCGCCGAACTGGCCTCACGGTCTTTCACAAAACTGAAGAGCCGTTATGGTTCGCTGGAACGAGAGCGCGATAACCTAAAGCACGCGCTTCAACTCGAAAAAGCGGCAAATGAAAAAACTGCCAAGCGCAGCACCAGGAATCCGAACATTAAAACGCCCGAGCCTATGAAAAGCCTAGAAAACGATCTGGACGAAGCAAAAAAAACCATCGAGCAGCTGACAAAGCAGCTTGAGGAGAGAACAAACAGTTCCTCTAAGATCGAAGAAGCCGTCGATCTGCGCAATGAACTGAAAGATTTGGCGGCTCAGATTACAGCGAAGGCAATCTCGGAGAACCCACCACTCTCTGAAAAGTACGACGAAGTCCTGAACGATCTCAGCACGATCGCCGCAGGTGCTCCAAAGGCAGACGCACCAAAGCCGAAACCGACACGTGCCAAGCGCGCACCAGCAAAGCCTCGCACCCGTAAGCCAGCTGCAGCAAGTAAGACAGCCGCGTCAAAAAGCACTCCGGCTGCAAAGGCCGATGATGCAGCACCCGCGCCCCAGTCCGATAAAAATCTGGCGGAGCGTATCGCAGACGCTAGAAAAACCGGAAGCTCGAGCGGTTAAACCCAAATAACTTGATCCAAAGACAAAGGCGCCAAAAGGCGCCTTTTTTGTTTCTTGCAGATCGATCCCGGTTTACGGATAAGAATACGCGGAAAATATAGAGTTAGAGCTTGATGTGTGAATGCGCATGAACTCGACGCGCTCTACACAGCTCCAAGCAGAGGCTTAAGCCTCTGTCGTACTTCGCGAGCCACTACCCGACTCATTCTGAGCCTTACCAGCCACTTCAACCAATCGCACCTCATTGTCAGCCAGCAGCTGCCGGTAGTCCTGAGAAACCAGAGTGTCCGTCACAAACGTATCCACCTGAGCAATATGGCCGATGCGGACAGGCGCCGAACGCTCGAACTTTGTCTGATCAGCCACCAGAATAACGTGCCGTGCGTTCTCAATGATCGCCTGTGCCACGCGCACCTCACGATAATCATAATCCAGAAGCGCTCCGTCACGATCCAGAGCAGAAACACCGATCACAGCATAATCAACCTTAAACTGGCGAATAAAATCTGCAGCCGCCTCACCAACAATGCCGCCGTCAGTTGCGCGCACCAGCCCACCAGAAATGATGACCTCATTTTCTGAGAACGGGCGCAGCGTACTCGCGACATTAAGGTTATTGGTAATGATCATCAGGCCACTGCGCTGGATGAGTGCCCGCGCAACCGCCTCTGTGGTCGTTCCGATATTCACGAACAAAGAAGCTCGATCCGGGATCAGGTCCGCTGCCGCCTGCCCGATAATCTCTTTTTCTTTGCCTGCCAGATCTTTACGAGCAGAGTAGCCAAGGTTTTCAACGCCAAATGCCAAAAGTGCGCCACCATGCACACGGGTCAGCAATCCTTGGTCACTCAACTCTTTCAGGTCTTTACGTATTGTCTGAGGAGACACAGAAAACCGTGTGGCAAGTTCATCAACTTCCACCTTCCCGGTCTCTCGGGCAATATCAAGAATAGAGTTGTGGCGCGAAACCAGCATCATGAATCAAGTCCGATAATTTTTTTGTACATTGCCATCAGTCTATAATCTGCGATGTTTCACAGTACTATAGCCAAAAGCACAGAAGCATCCAGACGACTATTAGATGAGTTCAAAACAAAAGTCCTCTTGCCTCTGCTCCCCTACTCTTAGTACTAATACGTCACAAAAAGGGGACAAGCTGCAACTTTTTCCATCTTTGTCATGATACCGCCCAAAGAAGCCCGTTAAAGCTCACGCGGATCAATACACTGTCTTATCAAAGTTCAGCTAAAAAAGCGAAGAGGGACAAACTGTGACTCGCGTAATGGAACGGCCATACAGTGCCAATAGGTTTGCTGGCAAGAAACCGGCTGCACTGAAAAGCAAACTCCAGACTGCTGAGGCTCGCATCGAAGTTCTTGATGACATCGATGCCCTGAAAGAAATGAATGCTCAACTCAGCGAAAGCCTGGCAAAAACCGTTAGCAATGAATCTCAGACAGACGAAAAACTCTGGGCTGATGTTGACGGGGACAAAGAAGACCATCACCTGGGTGCAGGACTAAACGGCCGCTGGTTCTAAATCACGTCCCAGGACTGCTTGCTGCAAAACACCAATTCGCAATCTCGAAGTGCTGCATCCCCCTATCTAGGGGAACCAAGACCACATCTTCTTCTTTGCAAAATCGCGGATCATATAGCTCAAACACAACGCATACGTCGTGAGAAAAACTCTGCGCTCAGATTTATCAAAGATGTATTGGGGAGATAAAAAGTGGTACGCCCAAGGGGAATCGAACCCCTGTTTCCGCCGTGAAAGGGCGGCGTCCTAACCGCTAGACGATGGGCGCTCACAAAGTGAGAGAACTCTTTCAAGCTCGGTCTTCAAGCAGATAACCACTCGGTATTGAGAAGACAACTATGGTACGCCCAAGGGGAATCGAACCCCTGTTTCCGCCGTGAAAGGGCGGCGTCCTAACCGCTAGACGATGGGCGCTCACATAGTGAGAAGACTTTTCATAGTCTTGTCTTCAAGCAGATAACTGCCTGGTATCGCAATAGAAGCCTTTGGTACGCCCAAGGGGAATCGAACCCCTGTTTCCGCCGTGAAAGGGCGGCGTCCTAACCGCTAGACGATGGGCGCCTAGGCTTCGCTTTCGCGATGGACGGGGGTATATTGGCTAATCCCCCGCTTGGCAAGCCCCCTCCTTGAAAGAAAAGGGGGTTTATCCACCTATCTCGCAACAAAATCCGTACGTGCGATTTTTCGTCCGGTGACAGGATCAACATAGACAAGAGCCTGCGTCGGACCTTCTTTGATCAGCATCACCAGATTTCCGTCCATCTGAGTAACAGATATAACCTGTGCTTCAGGGCCAATCGCAATTGTTGCAGCAATACTATCTGCGCTAACATTGGAATTGCCGGCGTTAATCTTATAGAAGATAGCCGCAAAGACAGCTAATAAGCCAAGCACCATGACAAGGCTTGATCCCATCAGGAGGCGACGTAACTTCCCTTGAAGCCTCAAAGCTGCTGGATCAAGTTCGTTCTGTACAGTCTCATCGCTGTCAGTATTAGGATCACGCATGAACGATAAATCTCCTGAGGGCACCCAGCCACTCACAAACTCTGTAATTGCCGACGAGCAGCAACCAACAGTCATCACCCCGGAGCCGGAAGATACCGGTCGCCGCTTGGATGCTGTGCTTGCTGCGCATATAGATGACTTCAGTCGCAACCGACTTCAAGCCTTGATCCGGGCTGGTCAGGTTCAAATTGGCCAGCGCACGGTGTTGGAGCCTAAATATAGAGTCTGTGCCGGAGATACAATCACTCTTATTGTTCCAGAGCCGGAAGACGCAGAACCGCAGCCAGAGGACATCCCGCTCAATATCGTTTTTGAGGATGACGACCTGATCGTCATCGACAAACCTGCGGGCCTTGTTGTGCATCCAGGTGCCGGAAACCCAACGGGCACACTGGTCAACGCCTTGATTCACCACTGCGGTTCATCTTTGTCTGGTATTGGCGGCGTCAAGCGCCCTGGCATCGTTCATCGCATCGATAAAGACACAACAGGTCTGCTCGTTGTTGCTAAAAACGACATGGCCCATCAGGGCCTCGCAGCTCAGTTTGCCGACCATGGCAAAACCGGCCCACTGGAGCGCGCTTATAAGGCTCTTGTCTGGGGTGCCCCAACAGCACCAAAAGGCACAGTAGACGCCAACCTTGCCCGCTCAACGGCAAACCGGCAGAAAATCTCGGTGCTGAAAACCGGCGGTCGCCACGCCATCACTCACTGGCAGGTGCAGGAACGGTTTGGCCCTCAGGATGCAGCACCCGTTGCAAGCTTGATCGAGTGCCGTCTGGAAACAGGCAGAACCCACCAGATCCGCGTACACATGTCCCACATCGGAAATCCGCTAATAGGTGATATGGATTACGGTTCCGGATTCAGAACCAAATACAATAAATTCCAAGAACCACTGAAAACCCAGTTGGCGGATTTCAAGCGACAGGCCCTGCATGCAGGACTTTTGGCGTTTGCGCACCCAAGAACGCAGGAATTCATGAAGTTTGAATCGGAGTTACCCGCTGATTTTGCTGGTATTCTTCAATCATTACGAAAAATTTAGGCCAAAAAGATTGCCGATCTGGTAGCGTTTTGGCCACAATGTTCCCATATAGACACTTCAGGTGCGCTTCATCTGAAGGCACCAATGTGTGTTTGCCGAAAAGCCTGATCCTTCGATCAGGCGGGAACACCAAGCAAGGAGGGGTGCTTTATGGCCCGTAACCTACCAGCCCTCACGGGTGGCGAAGGCGGTTTAAGCCGCTATTTAGATGAGATTAGAAAATTCCCGATGCTTCAGCCGCAGGAAGAGTACATGCTCGCCAAGCGCTACCGGGAACACGACGAACCTAAAGCTGCTGAAAGACTTGTAAATTCTCACCTGCGCCTCGTTGCAAAAATTGCAATGGGCTACCGTGGCTATGGCTTGCCTCTGGGCGAAGTTATCTCAGAAGGTAACGTTGGTCTGATGCAGGCTGTAAAACGCTTTGAACCGGACAAAGGCTTCCGTCTGGCAACCTACGCCATGTGGTGGATCAAGGCTTCCATTCAGGAATACATCCTGCGCACATGGTCGCTCGTTAAAATGGGCACCACAGCAAACCAGAAGCGCCTGTTCTTCAACCTGCGTCGCGTCAAAGGCAAAATTCAGGCGTTTGAAGATGGTGATCTGCGTCCGGATCAGGTCCAGCACATTGCGACAACTCTCGGTGTAACCGAGAAAGAAGTTGTTTCCATGAACCGCCGTCTGGGTGGCGACTCTTCCCTGAACGCACCTCTGCGCTCCAGCGAAGGTGAATCCAGCGAGTGGCAGGATTGGCTCGTGGATGATGCCGAGAGTCAGGAAGCAGTTCTGGCTGAGCAGGAAGAATACGATGTCCGCCGCGATATGCTGAAAAACGCAATGGGCGTACTGAACGAGCGCGAGACCCGCATTTTTGAAGCTCGTCGACTTTCTGAAAGCCCGATCACTCTGGAAGAACTCTCGACCGAGTTTGGCGTAAGCCGCGAGCGTGTACGCCAGATTGAAGTGCGTGCTTTTGAGAAGGTTCAAAAGGCCGTTCAGGAAAGCGCCATGGCAATGGCAGGTCATGAGGCAGGTGCATAAAGTGTGCTCCCCTCACGGGGCTACCGATTTCTCAGGTAAGGCTAAAACTTAAAGCAACTCACGTAGTCAACATGGCTGCAAAGTGCTTTAAGACGCTCAGCTGCATAAAAGTTGAGTTGAATTAACTTAAAATACAAATCAACTGTAGGAACACCCTTTTAAATAAACAGCTAAGCTTGTCGTCCCCTCAGAGCTTTCCTAAGGTTAATGATGAGGGGAATTTATGTGAGTTGGGTCACTTCCCCTTTTGGGGGGAATTACATGTTCGGCTCTAGCTGGCTGTCACAAACCAACCGTGCACTTGCAGCGGTTGTATCCTGTCTATTCATTGCAATAGCAATACTTGTCCGTACCCTATACCCGCAGGTACTGGATAACGTCGGATATCTCAGCCAAAACGCGCTGCAATTGGCATGGCCAAACACAACTTCTACGCCGCCAGTTTACACGATCCATCTTACGCCAGAATCAATCCAGCAAACGCAGGAGCCGATATATCAGCGTCTGGAGCTTGCACAAATCCTTCAAAAACTGGGGGAGTATAATCCCAAGCTTCTGATTATAGATGCAGACTTCAGAAAAGCCGATCCAACCTCCCCCACCTTAAGAAGTAGAATCTACGACGATCTGCAGCCCTCCTTGAGGGCAACTTATCCAAATCACGACCTGCTCTTACAAACCATCATCTCTCATTACCCAGTCCTGCTCAGCAGACCGTTGAGCGAGGCCGTAGCTGAAAAACCTCCTCTTTCCAACTACATAAGGTTCTCGCAGGCCACAGGGTATCAAAGCGACACCCAATACGCATACGGTTCAAATGCGCTGTTCTATCCACTTCAACTCCAAAGCGACACAGCGCAGTTGCCATCTCTCGCATTAGCGGCATGGAGCCTGTCCAATCAGACAAACACGCAACCGTTCCAAGTCACGCAAGCAGAAGATGGCTATCAGCTAAAAAGCACTGATATCCAAATTCCTGTCACTGAAGAGACGGAAATGCTGGTGTTCAAAACAAACAATGCCAGCAATTTCATCCTTGCGGCGAGCGATGTCTTAAAGAACAGAGTATCCTCCAAACTCTGGCCACCAGCTTCTGGAAGTCAGTTCGTCATAGGCACTCAGGACAGAAGTTCAGAACGACATGCACAGGCACTGCAAACACTTCAGTCTGGCAACTTCCTCAATGTATCCACCTGGGCACAATATGCTGAAATCCTGGCACTAATCGGATTTGGCATCGCCATTGCGATCATATCCGCCACGCAAGGTTTCTGGTTAAGTCTGTCACTTACAGGCGTCGCTGTCTTGGTCATCAACGGAGTTGCATTCCACCAATTCGCTCTGCAAAACACCGTCCTTGAGCCATTCTTCCCATCCTTCGTTGTCCTGCTGATATTCGCTTTCTCCTGCACAATCCGGCGTGTGACATTCAAGAGTCACAGAAACCAAACAACTGAACGATTTGCAGGAATTCTTTCTCCCAAACAAATGCAAAAAGTACTCGCGAAGTCAGAGCAACTCCCTCTTGAGGGTCAGCAACGTGAAATCACGAGCCTCTCGACACGTTTGAGGCACTTTCACCGGTATTATGAGGGTTTGTCTCCTCAGGATCTCGCAGGCTTCTCCAACGGCTTCCAAACAGCTCATCTCGATGAAGTGCATATCCACGATGGTACACTGAACACGCTGAGCACATCCGGCTTGAACGCTTACTGGAACGCGCCGCTCGATGATCCATTCCACGCTGCTCATGCCGGTCGAACAGCGATTGAAATGCAGAAGCAAATGAAGCGCTTCAATCTCAAGGACCGGTTCAACTTCAACCAGAAAAATATGAAGGACCACGCGGTCACAATCGATATCGGCATCTCAACCGGCCTGGCAACGCTTGGCGAAACAGGTACACGGCGTCATTTCAGGTACGCCCCGCTCGGTAAATGCGTTGATTTAGCAGAAGATTTAGCCCGTCATTGCAAAGATGCCGGTCATAGCGTTCTTATGTGCGAAACCACACGCGGTCAGATGCCTGAACTGGCAGCTTTGGAGACAATTCCAGTCAAAACCAGCCGTTACCAGATGCGTTCGTTTGCGTTGCTAGGTGATCCGTCGCTCGCCTTCTCAGAAAACTTCCTCAAGCTCAAGAACGTCCACTGCAACATGGTCTTCGCGCTGTTTGAGGAGAATGACAAGAAGAAAGCCCTGACACTGGTAGATGAATGCAAATCACTCTCTGAGGGCGAGTACAACACCATCTATGCTGCTTTTGAGAAATACATCCTTAGCGATCTGGCTCAACACGAAGCGGTCAAGGATGCAGCGCAATAACGGCATTTGGCCTGCAAATAAAAAGAGCCCCCGAAACTCGGAGGCTCAAATTTTAGTTTAGACCTATACCGGTTAGCGCAGTTCAACCGCGTAGGTTTCAACTGGAGGCGCTGTTTTAATGAGCCCCTGCTCAATCAGAAAATTTGCAAACCGTTCATAGCGACCATTGTCCAAAGCAGCTGGACGGCTGGCAAAACGCGGCAGAGTATCCGCCCAGGCACGCTTGTTCAGCTCATCATCCAGATTTGGATAGATCTCAAGGAAGCTCTTCCAGGAGTCCTGCGGATTATTAAGCAGATAAACGGTAGCTGCCTCAATCGCATTGATGAACTTCTTCAAACGCGGATCATCCAGCTTGTCTTTGTGAGCCACATAAATCAGCTCATCATAGACAGGCACACCGTTCTCTTCAGGATAAAACGCGCGACCTTTCGCACCTTCAATCTCCATCTGGTTCAGCTCGAAGTTACGATAACCACCAATCACCGCATCAACCTGCCCAGCCATCAAAGATGGTGAGAGCGAGAAGTTTACGTTGATCAGCTCCACATCATCAGAACTTAGACCTGCATTGGAAAGCATCTTCCCAAGCATGGCGTTCTCAAACCCGGATGTGGAATAACCAATACGCTTGCCTTTCAGGTCTGCAATCTCCTTGATCGGTCCGTTTTCCAAAACAATTAGCGTGTTCAGAGGTGTAGAGACCAGCGTCCCGATCCGCATCAACGGCATGCCCTCATCAATCTGAGGGTGCAACGTCTGCTGATAGGAAACCGCAATATCACCCTGCCCTGCTGCAACAAGCTTTGGTGGCATGGAAGGATCAGCAGGCTCAATCAGCTCAACATCAAGGCCCTCATTTTCAAAGAAACCCCGTGCCTTGGCAACCACGATTGGTGCATGGTCTGGATTCGCAAACCAATCCAGCAACACAGTCAGCTTGTCCGCTGCTTGCACTTGAAGCGTGCTCGCAAGCATTGCCGCACCAAACAGCATACCTAGTTTTTTCATAAGGTTACGTCCTCATACTCTGAGACCTAGATCTCTTTCTGCCAATAGATCATCCGAGAAGTGGCGAACTCAACAACTGCCCTCAGGCTCAACACCATCACCGCAAGCAAAATCAACGCCGCAAACATCGTCGCTGTTTGCATGCGTGCATTGGATTGCAACATGATGAAAGCTAGTCCCCCTTTTGCACCAACCCACTCTCCAACCACCGCCCCAATAGGAGCGAACACCGCTGCAATGCGCATACCAGAAGCCAGAGATGGCAAGGCGGCTGGAATGCGAATGTAGCGAAGTGTTTGCCAGCGGTTCAGACCGTGCAGCTTGCCAAGGTCGAGCAGTGATTGATCAGTCCTGCGCAAACCATCGAAGAAGGTCGAGGTCACAGAAAAGAAGATCACAATCACGGCCATCACAACCTTGGAGGCGAGCCCAAAGCCGAACCACAGCACCAGAAGCGGTGCAATTGCAAACACAGGAAGAGATTGGGTCGCTGCAATCGGAGGCAGCAGAAACAGGCGTATCCGAGGAGACACTGCCAGCAAAACAGCCAGCGAAGCTCCAGCGCTCACACCAAAGAGAAAACCGAGAACAGTCTCCCAAGCGGTAATGCCTGCATGATGCAGCAGAAAGACGCCCTGATTGAGAAAAGCGGAAAAAACCGCCGCCGGACCTGGCAAGAGAAACGGAGGAAACTCTCCAATCCGAACCACACTTTCCCAAATGGCGATAAAAAGCAAAATCCCGAAAAGACTTCGGAGAATTCGTTTCAAAGCTCGCTTCAGCATGCAGACTCCCAACAATGGTATTGGGCATCACAAACAGGCGGAAGAACGGAGCTACATTAGCTCTCTGGGATGTTTTCAGCACAGGAGCTCCCGTTACAGCAAAATGCAAACATGGAGATCCGGGAAGAATGGCTCAGGTCCCGTCCCTTCGCCGGCATTACCCGGATCAGGTTCAAAGGGTTTAGCTCATCGCAATCTCAGCTTTTCGAAAGAAAAGCACCCCTCGGAATAGCAAGGAACATGCGCGTTTCTGCTGAAGGATGCAAGCAGATTTTACTCTGATGGACGACTGCATAATGAAAAAGGCCTCAGCCCAAAGAGAGCCAAGGCCTTTGAAATCTAAGCTAAACAGCTGAAACTAGATTACTTCCAGCTCTTGATTGCCTGTGCGATAACTTTGTTGCCGGTTGTGCCTTTTTCAAAGGTCAACATTGCACGGCGACCGCTGTTGTACAGCAGTGGAACATCAATCCACTCACGCTCAGCAAGACGCTTCAGGTTCTTCGCTTTTTCATCATCACTGTCAGACAGCGCAATCCAGAAGAGAGTGTCAGAAACCTTCACGGCAGCACCATCAAGCGGGTCACCTGCTTCGGACTCTGTCTTCTTCAGGATCAGGCCAGGCACCTTCTCAACACCTTTGCCATCAAACCCTTCTGGGAAGATGAAGTTCAGCTCAAGCAGATGGCTGGCTGGCAAAGATTGATCGCTATTCGGCTTCAACGTCATCTCAACAGAGAAGTTACGAGATGGCAGCGTAGCAACAGCCTTGATGACAGAATCGCCATTAGCTTCATCCAATGACCAAACAACGTTCCCGCGTGATGCAGAACCTGCTGCACCCGGCGTCAAAGCCTCTTCGTAAAGTATGCTCTGTTGTGCAACAGGAGAAACCGCAGCTTCCGTTCCAATGGTTTCAGCTGGCGGAACAGAATTGGTCTCAACTGCAGTACTTTGCTGAGCAGGTTCCGTCACCGGCAAAACCTGCTCAGAAGATGTGTCTTCTGCCGGTGCTGCTGGAGTTTCAACCACACGCACGACTGGAGGCTCAGTTGTTGTCTCGGTTGGCGCAGCGCTGGATGAATTCCGGGTAATCCGGGTCGTCTGAACCCGTGTCGCATCCGGAGAAACCTTTGCCCCTTCATCAGATGGCAACAAGCGGTCAGTGTTCTTCTTCGGCGTGCGTTCCGGCTGAACCCGAAGCGGCTCATCTTCATTCGAAGGTGCGCTCTCTGGCGCAACAGTCTCACCGGTTTCAACTGGAAGAACCAAAGAGAGAATAACATCGCGCAGACTATAGACACCTGCGGTAACGCCCAAGATTATCAGTATGACCACAATGATGCCGACAATACCCGATGTGTTGGAAGGCTTCAGCCCTTCTTCCTGCTCAATCGCATCACCAACGCGCTGCGCAACGGCTGGCTTGCGGGAGGAAGCAGGTTTACGGCTCGTCTTTGGCTTAACCTTGGCAGGCTCATCGATCTCAGGACGCGACTTACCTTTTGTTTCCAGCTTAGTGCGACGTGCCTCACCCGGCACCCAGGAGCGCTCTTCTGCGCTCGTCTCAACAGCACCTTTGGTTGGCAGAGACGCAGCAGGTTCACCCGTCTCTTTGTCATCCATAGAGCCAAGGTCAGGCTCTTTGCGCTCGCTGGCAGATTCAGGCAGCTGATCACGCGCCATCTGATTGGCCTGATGAGCGGCGTTGCCGAGATCCTGCGCGGCACGAACCGCCTCTTTAAACACGTCTGCTTTAGCAGCAGGTGCTTTTGGCTCATCGCGCGCTGGAGTATCGGCCTTTGTACCTGCCTTAGGCGTATCGCCAGCAGGTGAAGATGCAGCAGAGATTTCTGGAGCTGCAGGTTTTGGAGCACTTGGAGCTGGGGTGGTTTTAGACCGCCCCAACCCGAGAGACTCACGAGCAGCTTCCGCTTCGACCTTACGAATGGCCTCTTCAAGCTTCAGCTGCTCCTCAGTGATCTGGGAGGGAGACAGAGGTGGGTCGTAACTTTTAAGTTGCTTTACAATTGCATTCCGCGCGCGTTGATAAACTGCCCGCCGTGCAGAACCTGTGTTCTCTTGTAAACCAGCTACCGCTTTTTTTAGAACGGAATTGTAGTCCGCCATTTAACTGCCCATTGCCCCCAGAGCTTCATTTCAAGACTTAATCCTGGAATGGATTCTGAACCAGGATTGTGTCATCACGTTCAGGGCTTGTTGATAACAGAGCAACCGGAGCACCAATCAGCTCTTCAACATGCCGAACGTATTTCACAGCTTGTGCTGGCAATTCTGCCCAAGTCCGTGCGCCTTTGGTCGTTTCCTTCCAACCAGGCAGGGTCTCATAAATAGGAACAACCCGCGCCTGAGCACCTTGAGATGCCGGAAGGTAATCGATTCGCTCACCATCTAGCTCATAACCAACACAAATCTTAATTTCATCCAGTCCGTCCAAAACGTCAAGCTTTGTCAATGCAATCCCATTGATTCCGCTGGTGCAAACGGTTTGACGGACAATCACTGCATCAAACCAGCCACACCGACGACGACGACCAGTGTTCGTTCCAAACTCGTGCCCGCGGGTACCAAGGAACTCACCAACTTCATTCTGCTGTTCGGTTGGGAACGGACCTTCACCTACACGAGTGGTGTAAGCTTTGGTGATACCCAGAACGTAATCGATGGAGTTTGGACCCAGACCACTACCAGCAGCAGCCTGACCTGCAACTGTATTGGAGGAGGTTACAAACGGATAAGTGCCGTGGTCGTTGTCCAGCAGCGCGCCCTGCGCACCTTCAAACAACAAACGCTTACCTTCACGACGCGCTTTGTCCAGCATGTACCAGGCTTTATCCATGTACGGCAGGATCTTATCAGCTACGTCTTCCAGCTCTTTGTAGATGGTCTCAGCAGAGATCTCATCGCGACCCAGACCGCGCAGAATAGCGTTGTGGTGGGTCAGCAGACGATCAATCTTGGCTGGCAGCGTGCTCATGTTTGCCAGGTCCATCACGCGAATTGCACGACGACCGACTTTATCTTCATAAGCAGGGCCGATACCGCGTTTGGTGGTACCGATTTTGGTGCCTGCCGGGCTTGCATCTTCACGCAAAGCATCAAGCTCGCGGTGCAGGCTCAAAATAAGAGTAGCATTGTCAGCAACACGCAGGATTTCCGGGGAGATCTTAACGCCCTGCTCTTCAAGACGTGCAATCTCAGCAACCAGTGCATGAGGGTCAATCACAACGCCATTGCCAATGACAGAAAGTTTCCCACGAACAACACCAGATGGCAGCAGTGCCAGCTTGTAGCTCGTTCCGTCAATTACAAGCGTATGACCTGCATTGTGTCCGCCTTGGAAGCGTACAACGATGTCGGCTTGCTCAGAGAGCCAATCGACAAGTTTACCCTTACCTTCGTCACCCCATTGTGACCCAACTACGACAACGTTGGCCATGATTCTTCAGCCCTCCTGCGGCTGCCAGCGTATTCCTAAAATACGCCGTCATACGATTTGCTATTTCTGTATAAAGTGGCTTGCCAGCTCAGAATGCAAATCGTGAGAGACAACATAAGAAACCCCGGCGTAAGAGCCGGGGCGCAGTTACAGCGCCTTATAATCTGTCAATCTCTTAAATACGAGCCCTTTTCCTTCAAAATTAGGCCAAGACTGTAATTTTTGCGATCAGAGTGAACCTCTGTTGATTGTTTTACTCGCAAATCGGGTGGTACAGGCACAACAGCAAGTGATATTACTAGCGTAAGTTCCAATTTCTCATTTTTTGCAATTCCTGCAAGAAATTTCACTAAGTTGAATACGCTTTATGAACGCACAAAAACTTGACTGGCTGGGCTGGTCTATTCTTCTATTGCTGGGCACCCTGTGGGGTGGCGCATTTTTCTTTGCCAAAGTCGCGGTTGCAGAATTTAATCCCATCACACTTGTTTTCTTAAGAGTAGCAATCGCAGCACTCGCCATGTGGGGCTTCTTACTCATCTCAAAGCAGTCCATACCGCTCTCTACAAAATGGATTGGCAGCTTCCTCCTGCTGGGCTTCTTAAATAACGTAGTCCCCTTCTCCCTCATCTTTTGGGGGCAGCAATACATTGCCTCCGGATTAGCATCCGTGCTCAACGCCTTCACACCCATCTTCACGATGATTGTCATGCAGGTCCTCAGCAATGAGGAGAAGCTGACAGCAACCAAGCTCATCGCGGCAGTGATCGGGGTTATCGGAGTTGCCATCATGGTTGGCAGTGATGCTCTAAGCGGTGCCAGCAATCAGGTTTGGCCTCAGCTCGCAGTTTTAGGGGCCGCTCTCTCGTATGCATTCGCCGCGTTCATCATCATGCGCCTCAAAAAGCTACCACCAGCAGCTCTGGCAACCGGCCAGCTCTCCGCTTCAACAATCTTGCTGATACCTGCGCTTATTTATACAGCGCCAACTCAGCAACTGATGGAGGCATCCGCTTCAACATGGGCAAGCGTTCTCGTTCTCGCTCTCGCTTGCACTGCTTTTGCTTACATCCTGTACTTCCAGCTTTTCAAACTCGCAGGAGCAACCAACGCAGCTTCTGTCACGCTTGTAATACCAGTCAGCGCAATCATTCTGGGCGCAATTTTCCTGAATGAACGCCTCGAAGCCAACCACTGGATTGGCATGGCAGCAATCTTCATTGCACTGCTACTGATCGATGGTCGCTTAACCAGCAAATGGATAGGCAAGAAACAAGCAATCGCATAACAAAAATGCCTCCAGACCCTACCACAGTTAGGATCTGGAGGCTTCTTATTAAGCAACAGTCAGCGGTATCAGCAGCGCTTCAGATAAGCAGCCAAAATATCGCGTGCAGCAAGCAGATCACTCTTATCAATCATCTCGGTCACTGTGTGCACATAACGAGTGCCAACCATGATACCGACTGCTTTAGCACCAGCAGCGGCTTGCTGAGCTGCTGCCCCATCCTGCCCACCACCGTTTAACATGGTGCGCTGGTATGGAATTTCTTCTTCAATAGCCAGATTTTCGATTTCTTTCACAAGTTCCAGGTCAGCAATGAACCAACCGTCCTTCACGTGAAGCCCAAAACCTTTACCTTGCTCAGTCGTTTGATCTTGCTCCGGCACCCCTGGCGTATCACAGGAAAGCGTAATATCAACGCCAAGACCAATATCCGGTTTAATGGCATAGGCCGCAGTCTTCGCACCGCGCAGCCCAACCTCTTCTTGACAGGTAAAAGCGACATAGATTTCGCAGGAATGATCCGCATCGCCAAGCGCACGCATAGCTTCAATGCCAAGCCAGCATGCAACCCGGTTATCCATCGCTTTGGAGACAACCTTTTCACCCATCTCGATCAGCGGCTCATCAAGAGTGACCATGTCACCAACCTTGACCACTTCCCCGGTCTTCTTACCTAAACCAAGATCGATGATGAACTCAGTAACTTGAGGGATCTTTTTGCGCTCTTCAGGCGGAGCAATGTGAACCGGTCGCCCGGCTGGATTCATCACCGCCTTCAGATCACCCTCATCTGTGGAGACCAGCACGCGACGGGAGAAGAGATTGCGTGCATCAAAACCGCCAACCGGCTGTACATAGACAAAGCCTTTCTCGGTAATATGCGAAACAAGGAAGCCAATCTCGTCCATATGGCAGAGCAGCATAACCTTTTTTGGCTTCTCACCATTTTCAGGCGCTTTGCGTGCATCACGGCGGCAGATAAGAGACCCCATGGCATCCGTTTGAACATCATCAAACAGGCCTTCAATCTCTTTCAGAATAATCTCGCGTACTCGATGCTCATGCCCAGGAACGCCGGGGGTTTCACAGAGACGGCGCAGCAGATCAATATTCATAATAGCTTTCTACTTCAAAATGGAACCAGCCTGCATCATGGAGCCAAGTTCAAAGATAAGCAATTTCCACTAGTCATATGACCACCGGAAAAAGAAAAGGCGGCCCGAAGACCGCCTTTTCTTAATCTATTCCCCAAAATAGCTTAGCCCTGTTGAGGGAAATGCAGAAGTTTCGCCTGGTTCACCTGCGCAATCGCAGCGATTTCATCCACGGTCGTCTCAGCAATTTCACCATCAATCTCAACAAGACAAATCGCTTCTTCACCTTCAACCTTACGGCCAAGGTTAAATGTCGCGATATTGATCTTCGCATCACCAAGAATGGAGCCCAGCTGACCAATAAAGCCTGGCTTATCCTGGTTGGTCACATAGAGCATGTTCTCGCCAAGCTCTGCTTCCATGTTGATGCCTTTGATCTGAATGATACGCGGCTTCTGATCACCAAACACCGTACCAGCAACAGAACGTTCCTGACGCTCAGTGATAACTGTCAGGCGAATATAGTTTTCATAAGCACCATGCTGTTCGCGGCGAACATCTTCAATCACAATGCCGCGCTCTTTAGCAACTTCAGGAGCAGAAACCATATTCACAGTTTGCAGCAGAGGACGCAGAACACCTGTAAGTGCAGCAGCAGTCAAAGCCTTGACGTTCATTTCTGCAACATCGCCTTCGTATTCAATACGAACCGCTTTGATGCCTGTCTCTGTCGCCTGACCAGCAAAGGAACCAAGCTGCTCCGCCAGTTTCACAAATGGAGCAAGCCGTGGCGCTTCTTCTGCAGTAATAGACGGCATATTCAGAGCATTAGAAACAGCGCCATTGACCAGATAGTCAGACATCTGCTCAGCTACCTGCAGCGCAACGTTTTCCTGAGCTTCAGAAGTGGAGGCACCAAGGTGAGGCGTACATACGAGGTTTGGAGCACCAAACAAAACGTTCTCTTTAGCTGGCTCTACAGTAAACACGTCAACCGCAGCACCCGCAACCTTACTACTGTCCAGCGCAGCACGCAGAGCATCTTCATCAACGAGACCACCACGGGCACAGTTGATGAGGTAGACACCATCTTTCATGGTCTCGATTGCATCCGCATCAATAATGTTACGGGTACGATCAGTCAGCGGGGTATGCAGTGTAATAAAGTCGGCGCGCTTGAAGAGGTCTTCCAGCTCAACCTTTTCAACACCAAGGTCGATAGCACGTTCATGAGACAGGAACGGATCGAACGCAATCACCTTCATTTTCAAGCCGATAGCACGGTCTGCAACGATAGAACCAATGTTACCGCAGCCAACCAGACCCAGTGTTTTTGAGGTGACTTCGTTACCCATAAAGCGGGATTTTTCCCACTTGCCAGCCTGCGTGGAAACATCAGCAGCCGGAATTTGACGGGTCACTGCAAACATCATCGCAATCGCATGTTCAGCAGTCGTGATGGCATTACCAAACGGCGTGTTCATCACAACGATACCCTTGGCAGTAGCTGCCGGAATGTCAACGTTATCGACACCAATACCAGCGCGACCGATAACCTTCAGGTTAGTCGCCGCTTTGATGATTTTCTCTGTTGCTTTGGTTGCGGAACGGATCGCCAAACCATCATATTTACCAATGATTTCAGCGAGTTTTTCTTTATCCTTGCCAACGTCTGGCAGGAAGTCGACATCGCAACCGCGTTCTTTGAAAATCTGAACTGCTTTATCAGAGAGCTTATCGGAAATAAGAACTTTAGGAGCCATCGGGCTAACCTTTCAAGTCAACGAAGGTACCCTCCCATTCACATGTTGCGGGAGCCAGATACACTTCTTGCGTCAGGTTAACCGGTCACACAGGGCGACCGGAACTTTTTCGTTCAAAAAAAGGAGTTTTAAGCAGAAACCAGCTTTGCTTTTTCAGCAGCAAAAGCATAATCCAACCAAGGAATAAGCGCTTCCACATTGGCAGTTTCAACCGTTGCACCACACCAGATCCGAAGACCAGACGGCGCATCACGGTATGCTCCAATATCGAATGCCACTTCTTCTTTGTCGAGCAGGTTCACGATCGCTTTGGCAAATGCAGCTTGCGCTTTGTCATCAAGTTTCGTGATTTCCGGATCAACAATCTTCAGACAAACAGAAGTATTGGAACGGGTTGCCGGGTCTACTGCCAGGAAGTCAACCCAATCAGTTTTCTTAGCCCAAGTAGTAATTGCAGCGGTATTTGCATCAGCACGCGCGATCAGTGCTTTCAGGCCACCCAGTTCTTTGGCCCAACCCAAAGCATCCAGATAATCTTCAACGCAAAGCATACTCGGCGTGTTGATGGTGGCGCCCTCAAACACACCATCGATCAGTTTGCCACCTTTAGTAAGGCGAAAGATCTTCGGCATCGGCCATGCAGGCGTATAGCTCTCAAGGCGCTCAACAGCACGAGGCGACAGGATCAGAATGCCGTGAGCAGCTTCACCACCCAGCACTTTTTGCCAGGAGTACGTCACAACATCCAGCTTATCGAATTCCAGCTCCTGCGCAAAAGCAGCAGAAGTCGCATCGCAGATGGTCAGGCCTTTACGGTCTGCCGGAATAAAATCACCATTCGGCACTCGCACACCAGAGGTGGTGCCGTTCCAGGTGAAGACCACATCGTGGTCGAAATTTATAGAGTTGAGGTCTGGCAACTCGCCATAGCCAGCTTCAATCTTGCGTGCATCCGCAAGCTTGAGCTGCTTCATGACATCGCTAACCCAACCGGACCCGAAGCTTTCCCAGGCAACCATATCAACTGGGCGCGCACCAAGCAGCGACCACAGCGCCATTTCAACAGCACCTGTATCAGAAGCAGGAACAATTCCGATTTTGTAATCAGCAGGCACTTCGAGGACTTCACGCGTCAACTCGATAGCTTCTTTCAGCTTCGCCTTACCAATCTTTGCACGGTGAGATCTGCCAAGAGGCGCATCTGCAAGGATTGCAGGTGTCCAGCCCGGACGCTTGGCACATGGACCCGAAGAAAAGTTCGGGTTTACCGGTTTTGTGGCCGGCATTGTCGTATTCGTCATAATGACTACCCTTTCAGATAGGTGCCCCTCGTTGGGGAGGGGTGTCCCACCGACGGGTCTATGCGAAACGACTTATCTCGTCAACAATTGTTTTTTTGCAGAGCAACATTCAATCAATTAAACGCTGCGTACGATTGGATATATTTTACATATCCACCCAGTGGATATCCAATCTTTCAATTCCGCATATCCTCTAGTTTTGCTCAAAAAAAGAGCCTGTCGTAGGACAGGCTCTTGAAAGTTTTGGTCAGAAGTTAAACTGGAGGCACTCCAGTCTGTGACCTAGTATTTCGCGACGATCGGCTGATCATATCCACCACTGGAAGACCCACCAAATTCATAACGCAATCCAACACGCACTTCATGCGCAGCAAGATTGTCATACTTGATACCCGAGGTTTTACCATTGCTGGAGAACGACTTTGTCTTCACCGCACCAATGTTTAGATAGCGGTAACCTGCATCAATTTTCCAATTATCGTCAATCTCATAGGACGTACCTGCCATAAGAGCCCATGAGAAGTTCCACCAATGTCCTTTTGGATATTTGACTCTGGTACCATCTGGATTGATCGCACGTACATTCTTTGCGTTCACATAAGATGCACCAACACCAGCTCCAACATATGGAGTGAAGCCATTGTAATACCCTAGGTCAGCATAGACATTCCAAAGAACAGTCCAGACATCGAGTGTCGCAAACTCATCTGAGGTACCGGAGGTACTACAAGTACCAATACACTCAGCTTTTGCTGTAAAGTCAGCATCCCATTCATAGTCTAGTGTCACGTCTGTGCGAATGAAATCATTCACACGATAACCAACACCAACACCAACAATTCCCGTTGGCTCTAATTCTTCATCATTGAATTTGATATGGGAGAATTTCACTTTTGGATTCTGATAGACTTTGTAGCCGATATCACCACGCAGATACCAACCACCACCAATTTCCACTTGTGGGAGCTCTGGCTCTTCTACGAATACAGGTGCTGGGAGGTCGGCTGCATAAGCAACACCAGACGAAACCAGCGCAGCTGCGCTCAATGTCAGCACCTTACTAAAATACTTCATGCTTATGTCCCCTCAAACGGCACCTGTCACGCGAGATGATTGCCCTTGATTAAAACCTAAGCACTTTCTACAGAGAAAGAATTACCTATAAATTAACCAGTATTCTTAACCCTAATATTTATTATTAACAAACAACTAACAGGCACAAACCAAGCAAATGCTAGAAAGTTAATTTACATTTACTTATGCATCCCTCAGATTTCAAATCAAAGAAAGCGGACATCCGAAGATACCCGCTCTCAAAACTCGATAAATTAAATAGTTTCAGCTAGCTAGCTGCAGCCTTTTTAACTGCGTCAACAATGCTATCAACCACCTTGTTCAGAAGATTTGCATCATCAGCCTCACCCATCACACGAATGAGCGGCTCAGTACCAGAAGCGCGAATAACAAGGCGACCCTGTTTACCAAGCTTCTCTTCTCCAGCCTTAATAACCGCTTTTACAGCCTTATCTTCGAGAGGTTTACCACTCGCATAGCGCACATTCTTAAGGACCTGAGGCACTGGCACGAATCGGTTACAAACCTCTGAGACCGGCTTCTTCGTCTTCTTCACGCAAGCAAGAATCTGTAATGCAGCGACGAGGCCATCACCAGTCGTACCAAAGTCAGACATCACAATATGGCCGGACTGCTCTCCGCCAACATTGAAGCCACCTTCACGCATCCGCTCAACAACATAGCGGTCACCAACTTTGGTACGCTCAAGAGAGAGGCCAAGCCCTTTCAGGAAACGCTCCAAACCTAGATTCGACATCACGGTCGCAACGATGCCTGGCGCCGAGAGACGGCCATCTGTTTTCCAGGATTCAGCAATCACGGCCATCAGCTGATCTCCATCAACCACCTTGCTATTCTCATCCACGATGATCACACGGTCTGCATCACCGTCCAGCGCGATCCCGATGTCCGCCCGAACTTCATGAACCTTCTTTGCAAGTGCATCTGGCGCAGTGGAACCGCAGTCCTTATTGATATTGAAGCCATCCGGATCAACACCCAACGGGAACACTTCTGCACCCAACTCCCAAAGGATCTCTGGAGCAACCTTATAGGCAGCACCGTTTGCACAATCGATCACGATGCGCATGCCATTCAAGTTCAGATCACGCGGCAAGGTTCGCTTTGCAAACTCAATATAGCGATCCTTCATGCTATAGATATGCGTAGCCCGTCCCAAAGTGTCCGGTGCTGGCAAGCTTTGGTTCATATCACTGTCCATGAGACGCTCAATCTGAAGTTCGACCTCATCAGACAACTTGAACCCGTCAGGACCAAAGAACTTGATCCCGTTGTCTTCGAATGGATTATGGCTGGCAGAAATCATCACACCAATGTCAGCACGTAACGAACGTGTCAGCATTGCAACCGCTGGAGTTGGCATCGGGCCAAGAACAAAAACATCCATGCCCATCGCAGTAAAACCAGCAACGAGCGCGTTTTCAAACATGTAACCAGACAGGCGCGTATCTTTGCCGATAACCACACGGTGCCGGTACTTACCACGGCGGAACACCACACCAGCAGCCATTCCAACCTTCAGCGCAACTTCCGCGGTCATTGGCCATTTGTTTGCAGTACCGCGCATTCCATCGGTGCCAAAGTATTTTCGCGACATCTAATGTTTCCCTGAACTCTCAAATTCGGAGCGTATCGCTCACGATAAATCTAATTGAAATGGTGATACACGCTTGCCCTTGCCTGGTCCTGTCAAATGATGTGTCCAAATATTACGGTTCACCCGCAAATTGACGCTGCAGCAAAGGCGAATTTTCATCAGTACAGAAGCCAAACAATTGAGCCTCAATAGCAAATGCCCGACTGAACAGCCGGGCATTTTATTCTTAAAAGCGCCATCAAGAAGACTGGCTGTTAGCTCTGCGGCTGTGGGTTAAGCCCATCAGAAGCTTCACCGCCATGCTTCTTTCCGCCAGCAGTAGGCACGCCGGTAGAGCGCGGAGTAGATGGGCTATCATCACCGGTATCACGCACAGGCTGCTCACCATCAAGCATCTTGCGGATTTCATCACCGGAGAGCGTTTCATACTCCAACAAGCCCTGAGCGATCAGATGCAACTGATCTTCATGCTCTTTCAGAACCTTATTCGCGGTCTCATAGCCCTGATTGACGAAGCTTTTTATTTCTGCATCAACCATTTTCTGGGTTTCATCAGAAACATTCTGGCTCTTCGCAACAGAGTGACCAAGGAAGACTTCTTCTTGGTTCTCGCCGTAAAGCAACGGGCCAAGCTTATCGGACATACCAAACTGCGTCGCCATAGCCTTTGCAAGCTTGGTTGCCATCTGGATATCGCCGGAAGCACCAGAAGTAACTTTCTCATAACCGAAAATCATTTCTTCAGCCACACGGCCACCCATAGCAACAGCAAGGTCAGCTTTACACTTCGCACGGGTCAGAGAAACCTGATCTTTCTCAGGCAACCGCATCACCATACCCAGCGCACGACCACGAGGAATAATAGTTGCTTTGTGAACCGGATCAGACGCAGGCATATGCATCGCAACCAGCGCATGACCAGCTTCATGATAAGCAGTCAGTTTCTTCTCTTCTTCGGTCATGACAAGCGTACGACGTTCCGCACCCATCATCACCTTGTCTTTAGCATCTTCAAACTCAGCCATGGTGACCAGACGTTTGGAGCGGCGCGCGGCTAGAAGCGCAGCCTCGTTCACAAGGTTCATCAAGTCAGCACCAGAAAAACCAGGCGTTCCGCGAGCAAGTGTATGAACGTTTACGTCTGGAGCCAATGGCACTTTACGCATGTGAACTTTGAGGATCTTTTCACGGCCAGTGACATCTGGATTTGGCACAACAATCTGACGGTCAAAACGACCTGGACGCAGAAGCGCAGGATCAAGCACGTCAGGACGGTTAGTCGCTGCGATGATGATCACACCTTCATTAGCTTCAAAACCATCCATCTCAACAAGGAGCTGGTTGAGGGTCTGTTCGCGTTCGTCGTTACCACCGCCAAGGCCTGCACCACGGTGACGGCCAACAGCATCGATCTCATCGATGAAGATAATGCATGGGGAGTTTTTCTTCGCCTGTTCGAACATGTCACGAACACGAGAAGCACCAACACCAACAAACATTTCAACGAAGTCAGAACCGGAAATGGTGAAGAACGGTACGTTCGCTTCACCAGCCACTGCACGGGCTGTCAAGGTCTTACCAGTTCCTGGAGGACCAACAAGCAAACAACCGCGTGGGATACGACCACCAAGACGCTGGAATTTCTGCGGGTCACGCAGGAACTCAACAATCTCCTGAAGGTCTTCCTTCGCTTCGTCAATGCCCGCAACGTCTTCAAACGTCACACGGCCAGAAGCTTCAGTCAGCAGTTTCGCTTTGGATTTGCCAAAGCCCATAGCTTTGCCACCACCACCTTGCATCTGACGCATCACAAAGATCCAGATACCGAGGATCAACAGCATCGGTAACCATGAAATCAAGGCTCCAAAGAGAGAGAAACTCTCGGAAGGTGGCTTCGCGTTAATCAAAACGCCTTTGGTTTGCAGCACATCAACATATTTGGCATCACTAGGCGCATAGGTCTGGAAAGTACCGCCATTGCTGTATTTGCCGGTAATCTGTTGTTGTTGAATCGTGACCTCACGGATATCGCCCTGCTCAGCTTGATTGATAAACTGAGAATAAGCAATTTCATTAGTGTTACTTCGTGAGGTCGGGTTCTGAAAGAGCTGGAACAGCGCTATCAGCAACAGACCGATAATCACCCAGAGGGCAAAATTCCGGAAATTGGTGTTCATTTCGATCCCTTTACCGCAAGGTGGCGGCGATCCTCGCACGTGTCTCTGTCAAGATCATAGCGAGCCCTAATGGGCTTTCTACGTTTTCCTGAGAATGACACAGATTCTTTCTCAGTTTTCTTAAGGCCAACGGAATTTTGCCGGTTACCCCTGAAAATTCAGGATTGATGCTCCGTTAATTCCGACTTTACCAGCCCAGACGTTCAAGTTGCATTCCTCTAAAGCATAAATGCATAGATTTAACAGAACGCCAGCAAAACTAAGATTTACTCAAAATGTTCTGCTCACTGGAACCATCGAAATCCCGTAGGTCCTCGATCTTACATCAGCATCAGCTGTTGTTCGACCAATCTTCTTCCAAGGCATGTAGGATACCCCACCAGCAAAAACAATAAGCGGAGCTGTCAGAAATGCTGTTTTCAGCCAGTTAGCAGGAATTTCTAGCTCAAAATCTCCACAAAGCTCTTTTTGAACATAAGTGATTTTGAAGCTTTCTGCAGAATGCGCCGCTTTATAACGCCAGCGATCATCCCATATTCCTTCATCTCCCGGCTTAACTTCAATCTCTGGCAAGCCAGCCCTACCGGCCTCTCGAAAGCAAAACCAGGTAGATTCGTCATGCGGTTTCGCCAGCGCAAACCTGACCCCACCTAGAGTAGCTGCCCTGCTCCCATCTTCTGCTTTCAGCGTCTCATAAAGTCCCTCAAGCTTGGTAAGGCGCGGCATATAAGGCGCGCCAGAAATGTAACGGACGAGCCGCCCAACCAGCCTCAAGCCAATTTCATCGGGAATGTACTCCAGACACGAACTGTCGAAACGGACGGGTCCGGCACTATGAAACGTACAGGATTTCTCAGCGACTTCATCCACCCAAACATCAATGGCATCAGCAGCACGGGCCATGCGTCGCGCCGTGTCGGAAAGCTTAGCCGCAGTCAGCCCAAGTTCGTCGAGCTCCTGCTGCGCTTGCCGAAATTTTACACGCGTAAACTGCTCATCTTCATTAGAAGGATCTTCAAACCATGGCACCTGGGCAGAATGCAAAAGCGATTTGAGCCGAACCTTGCTGATTTCGAGCAGTGGACGGCAAATCTGAAATCCATCCAACTCGCGGTCCTTACGAATACACGCAAGACCATAAACCCCACTGCCCCGCGCCAGACGTGTCAAAAACGTTTCTGCCTGATCTTCCAGATGATGACCTAGAAAGAGCCCCTCACATCCGTGGTCTTCAGCAGCCTGTCGCAAAAGAGCATGGCGCGCATCTCGGGCTTCCGATTGGATGTTTGAAGACGGTTTCTCACCAATCCAATGTAAGGTCTCATGTGGCACGTCAATGCGCCGGCAATACTGCGCAACGCCTGCAGCTTCGCTGGCAGCCTCAGCACGCAAACCATGATCGACTGTGAAAGCATAAAGTTCAGGAGCAGAAAACCCCAGTTCCTGCGTCCACTGCTTCAAAAGGTAAAGCAGGGCCATAGAATCAGCACCGCCGGACACACCAACGGCGATCCGGCGGAAAGACTTATACTCTCCAAAAAGCTCATTCAGCCCGTCGGAAGAAAAGAGAGCAACTTGATTAGAGGCAGTTGTCACGTTTTTGTTGAACCTTGGCCTGCTCCAGCACAGCAGGAGCTGCAAACTGGAAATTGGCGAGAAGCTGCTCATAAGTCTCACAAGCAGCGGGCGCATTCCCCATACCTGTAAGGGCAGTCCCCAATTTCAGCAAGCTTTCAGGAGCCAGTTCACTCTCAGGAAAATCAGTATAGCTTTTTAGAAAAGCTTGTGCAGCGTTCTCATACTGACGCTGAGCCAGCAGGCTTTCGCCAAGCCAGTGCTGCGCATTTGCAGTCAGCTCATGATCAGGATACATACCAAGAAAAGTGTCAAAACCCTCGGTCGCGGCAGGGTAGTTGCCGCCAACCATCAGACCATAAACAGCATTGTAGTCCGACTGCGGATCACCGCTCAGCAGTTCATTCACGCTGCCAGAAAACTGAAGAGAGCCAGAACTTGGTGCAGGTGTGGAACCGGTAGGTGCAGCGTTGTTGCCGCGTGCAATCTGAGAAAGATCCAACGGACCGCTATTCGTTCCCTGTGCAGGCGTATTCAGCGTAGAAAGTTGCTGAGACCGATTTGTCGGAGCCGTCGTGCTCGGCTGCTGAACAACAGGAGGCTGGACAACGCGAGGTGTCTGACCCGGGTTTTCCAACTGCTGCAGGCGGTACTCAACGTCCTCTTGAGAACGGCGCAGCGCATCTTCAGTCAGGCGTAGTTTGTGATTGAGCTCTTCAACCTTGCCTGTCAGCAAGCGAACCTGCTCTTCAAGTTGACCAAGGCGAGCAGTGTTCTGTGCGGTTTCATCATTTTTGGATGAACCGAAAAGCTGCGCAGATGCTGGTAAACTTGTAGAGGTTACAAGCGCAAGAACAATAAAGCTTGTTGCAATACGTCGGTAAAGAGCCATCAATTATCTCCTGAGACACCCTACAGGGGCCGGGTCGGAATTTCTCATCTCTTGGCAAGAGGAAAAGACGAAAATAGGGCACACATTCAGTGTTTCTCTCCTATTTGCGGCTTCTCCCCGACCAATTTCCGTTCTCCTACAAGTTTGCAGGAGTTTCAACAAAAAAGGCTCCCCCAATTTAGAGAAGCCTTTTCCATATTTCAGCGAGTCAAACTCAATTACTGACCGTTCAGAACTGTCACAGCACGACGGTTCTGGCTCCAGCAGGAAGCCGCATTACAAACCGCAACCGGACGTTCTTTACCGTAGGAAAGAGTCTTGATGCGGGTTGGGCTAATGCCTTTTGCAACAAGGTATTCCCGAACTGCAGCTGCACGTCGCGCACCCAGTGCAATGTTGTACTGGCGGGTGCCGCGCTCATCAGCATGACCTTCAATAGTAATTGAGTAATTTTTATAGTGCTGCAGCCACTGAGCCTGCTTGTCCAGCACTGCGCGAGCAGAACCATCAATGGAGCTCTGGTTATTGAGGAAGAATACACGATCCCCAACATTCACAACGAAGTCCTGTCCAGAGCCAGCTGCAACAGAACTATTGCCACTGGTTAGTTCAGGGCGTGTCTGCGAACAAGCTGCTGCGACGAGACACACAGCCACCACAGCGGCGAAACGCGCTCCGCGCGCGAACAGCGTCTTTGACATTTATAGAATCTCCTGTCCCTCAAACCCCGAGGGTTAAAAAAGCCCTAGACCAACTTGGTTAAGGGTAACTTGAATTTATTGGTTAATGAAGTGCTAATGCCCCCAAATTCCCGCAAGAAATTAGGGGCTCAGCTTTTTGATTAGTCGAGCAACGGAGACCACGCTGGATCTGAAGCAAAGTTTGGCGTTTGAACCAACTGTTCATTATAGCCGGTCAGGTCAACCGTCCAGACCTGAGGACCGCCCTGCTCACCCACGGTATCACGGAAGAAAGTCAACACACGTCCATTCGGAGACCAGGCAGGCCCCTCATTATGATAGCCCTCGGTGAGAATACGTTCCCCTTTGCCATCCGGACGAATAACGCCAATCATGAAGCGCCCCTGATGCACCTTGGTAAAGGCAATCAAATCACCGCGCGGCGACCACACAGGCGTAGAATACTGCCCCGGACCAAAGGAAATGCGCGTTGCTCCACTTCCATTAGAATTCATCACATAAAGCTGCTGAGAACCTCCACGGTCACTTTCAAACACCACCTGACTTCCATCTGGTGAGAAAGAAGGACTGGTGTCAATTGCAGCTGTGTTGGTCAGACGCGTTGTCCGGCGAGTACGCAAATCCATGAGATAAAGGTTGGCGTTGCTGCCTTGCTGCAAACTCATGATGACCTTTTGACCATCAGGTGAAAAGCGCGGAGCAAACGTCATACCCGGGAAGTTACCAAGAACCTCACGCTGTCCAGTTTCAATGTTGAACAGGTAAACCTGCGGATTACCGCCCACATAAGACATGTAGGTCACTTCCTGTGAGACAGGAGAGAACCGAGGTGTCAGCACAAGATCATCACCACGGGTCAAGTAGCGCACATTCGCCCCATCCTGATCCATGATCGCAAGACGCTTACGGCGCGCATCCTTCGGACCGCTTTCATCAATAAAGACCACACGGGTATCGAAGTAGCCTTTCTCACCAGTCAAACGCTGGTAAACCGCATCAGAAATGATGTGTGCCAGACGGCGCCAGTTTTCCGGTGTGGTGAAGAACTGCTGACCAATCAACTGCTGACCGGCAAACACATCCCACAAACGAAATTCAGCCCGGATCTGTCCGTTTGCCTGCTGCGCGATGGAACCAGTCACCAAAGCCTGAGAGCCAATGGTCCGCCAGTCACCAAAGCGCGGCATGGTGCCTACATTCATTCCCTGCTGAATATGCGCTGTCGGATCAATCGGACGGAACAAGCCCGAGCGCTGCAAATCCGCTGCAACAACTTGAGAAATCTGCCCTGCCACATCTTCCTGCAAGCCGGAACCTGCAAAGGGAGAAATTGCAATCGGCATAGGTTCAACGTTGCCCTGAGTAATATCGAGTTCAATCAGGGCATATGCAGGTTGAGAGATCGCAGCAACAGCAACAGCAGCAGCCACAAAGCGGCATGCACGACGCCACAGCTGCTTAATTCCTGTTGTACGCATTGGGTTAAGCCCCATCACAAAGGACATAGACCTAAGCTCCTTTCAATCTCAATACCTAGTATCCAAGCATATCGCGTGGATCAAAATTCAAGATGACGGTTTTCCATGCATCATATTTAGCTGCTGGCAGAGAATACGGACCGCAGCGATAGACCGCGCGTTCTGCACTGCTTGCAGCAGCTCTGAATGTCGGGTTACTGCTGGAATTCAGAACCTTTATCTGCCCTTCAACTTCACCGGTACGGCTCAAGTTAAACTCTAGGCGAACGTTAAGATCTTCAGCACCAGCGGCACCCACAGGTGGGTTCCAGCACCGGGCAACCTGTCCGCGAAGCGCATCCAGTTCAGACTGGCTCATCTTCACGTTGGTCTGACCCAATTCGGATCCAAGAGAAGCCGGTTTTGCGGACTTTGCAGTCCCGCTCGACTTCGCATTCGTTTTGTTCAGCAAAGCCGCCATCTTCGAGTTAAAGTCTTCCTTCTTCTTCGGCTCTTCCTTCTTCGGCGCTTTAGGGCGCGCTGGAGGTTTTGGCTTAGAACGTGGACGGACTTTAACGACCTGCTTCGGCTTTTCTGTTTTCTCGACTTCAGGACCAAGTTCTGCAGTCTCCGCAGGAGCCTTTTCTTTTGGCACTTCCTTTGGGGCTGGTTCTGGCTCAGCTGGTTCTGGTGGCGGCGGCGGTGTTTCAGCCTGCTGCACTTCCTTTTTCGCTTCCTGAACCTTCTTCACCTCTTTCTTAGCTTCACCGGTCTTTTTCTCCGGCTCTGGCTTTTCTGCAGGCTTCTTGGTCGGCTGCAACGCAGCCTCTTTGATTTCCTTCGCTTCTTTTGTGCCTAGCTGCAGCTTTGTCAGCTCGCTCACAGGCACAAGATCCACGGGCAGTGAATCCACCGGGGCAGTGGTCAGCTCTTTACCGAAGTTAAGCGAAACCGCTCCGGCAACAAGCACGACCACGTGAACAACTAGCGATGCGATAAGGCCTGCACGCATTCCCGGTTAACCCTGCTCCTCTAGAGTGACGAGCCCGATGCGCTTGTATCCAGCAGCATTGATGCGACCCATAACTTTCATGATGATTCCATAATCGGCATCCTGATCACCACGCACGTAGATACGCTCGTTGTAACCATTCTCGGCAATCGCACCGAGTTTCGCGATCAACTCATCAATAGGGATTTCGGTATCCTGAATGAACACGCCCCCATCAGACTTCACCGAAATTGCTATCGGCTCAGTATCACCTTCCATCGCTTTTGCGCGAGTTTCAGGCAGGTCAATCGGCACGCCGACAGTCAGCAAGGGAGCTGCCACCATAAAGATGATCAGCAGTACCAGCATCACGTCCACCATCGGCGTTACGTTGATCTCGCTCATCGGTGCGTGAGAATGCCTGCGGCGACCACGTCTGCCACCTGCACGACCACCACCACCAGCTGCTCCAGTGCTCATACCCATGGGTTATCCTCGCTCATCAATGCGGCGGGACAAAATGGCGGAAAACTCGTCTGCAAAGCCTTCCATACGCGCGGCAAGCTTGCCGGAATCGCTCTGCAGTTTGTTGTAAGCAATAACCGCCGGAATAGCTGCAATCAGGCCCAAACCGGTCGCAAACAGCGCCTCGGCGATACCTGGAGCCACAACGGCAAGGTTGGTGTTCTTGGAAGCTGCAATGGACGTAAACGCATTCATGATGCCCCAAACCGTACCAAACAGACCAACAAATGGAGCCGCACTGCCAATCGTTGCAAGGAACAACAGACGCTTTTCAAGGCGCTCAACTTCACGGGAGATGGTCAAATCCATCACGCGGTCGATACGCTGCTGCAAACTGGCAATCGCAGGCTTATCCCCTTCATGAGAGCGCTTCCACTCACGCATCGCAGCCACAAACAATGCGGACATTCCGTTATTCGCGCGGGAGGATAAAGACTTATAAAGCTCTTCGAGAGATTGGCCGGACCAGAACACATTCTCAAAACGGTTCATCTGGCGACGAGAGCGACCGTAAAGAACAATCTTGTCAAAGATAATCGCCCAGCTCCAGACAGAAGCAGCGATCAGACCGATCATTACAATCTTGACGACGATGTCTGCTTCCAGAAACAACGAAATGTAGGACAAGCCCGAACCCGGAGCTGCACCCAGCTCAACAGATTGCACGTCCTGAGCCGTTGCAGCCAATGGCGTCAACAAAGCCGCCGCTGCGCTCATGGCCACAACGAGTTTCATCACCTTAGAGTTCATGTAATAAGGACCTCTTGCCCTGATAACCCAAAGACCTGTCCACGGTAGAACCCCTGCCATGGACACAACCAGTCTATTAAACATTTAGCAGCCTTCCTGCCTGTCGAATTTGGCGAAACTTCGACTACAGCCAGCATTGAAGGCATAAATGAAAAGACCTGTTTAAGGTTACTGAAGGATTAAAAGGTTTCCAGTCCCGTTTACTTTGAATGAATATTGGTGATTTTTCGCGATGATTATCGCGCTTATTCGCCGTTCATTTGGGCGACTAGATCCTTGGGCAATCTGCGTGGTTTCCCGTCCGCAGAAATGGCCACAGCAGTCACACGCGCTTTGATCAAAACTTCGTCACCACGCATAACTCTCTGGCTTATAAACATCCGGACACCCTTCACTTCACTGATATCCGTATGAACTTCAAGCACATCATCGATTCGTGCAGGCTTGAGAAAGTCAATGTCCATATGGCGAACAGCAAACGCCAGACGCTCCCCATGCATGCCTGAATCCAGTTCATGATGATGCACACCGCGCAGACGCAGCAGCTCAGTGCGGCCACGCTCCATGAACTTCAGATAAGCCGCGTGATAGACGACGCCGGAAAAGTCGGTGTCCTCGTAATACACACGCACAGGCAAAATATGTTCGTTGCCGTCAATTCGCCCCGTCAGATCGGGCCAATTTGCCTCAGTTTTTTTAGTGTTCATATCTGCAGGTCAGTCTTCAGCGTGTTGAAAAAGAGCCATCTGAGGTGCATTCGGGTTATCAGGCACCACCAAACCAAGGTGTTTGAAAGCGATTGGCGTCAAAATTCGGCCACGCGGTGTCCGTTGTAGATAGCCATTCTGGATAAGATACGGCTCAACAATCTCTTCAATCGCATCCCGCGGCTCAGAAAGAGCAGCTGCAATCGTCTCAATCCCAACAGGGCCACCACCAAAGTTCAGCGCAATCTGCTTCAGATAACGTCGATCGAGGCTGTCAAAGCCAGCGCTGTCAACTTCCAGCTGCCGCAAAGCCCGATCAGCAAGCCCACTATCAATCTCAGCATCCCCAGCAACAATCGCAAAGTCCCGCACACGGCGTAGCAAACGTCCTGCAATACGCGGTGTCCCGCGGGAGCGCTTGGCAATCTCTCGTGCACCCGCATCACTCATGCCGATTCCCAAGAGTCGCGCACCGCGCTTCACAATCAGCTCCAGCTCTTCCGGAGTATAAAACTCAAGCCGAACAGGAATGCCAAACCGGTCACGCAACGGCGTCGTCAGCAAGCCAATACGGGTCGTTGCGGCCACCAAAGTAAACTTGGCAAGGTCAATCTTCACAGATCGCGCAGCTGGCCCTTCACCAATAATGAGGTCGAGCTGGTAATCCTCCATTGCCGGATACAACACCTCTTCAACCGCAGGGTTGAGACGGTGGATCTCATCAATGAACAAAACATCCCGGTCTTCCAGATTGGTCAGCAGCGCAGCCAGATCACCCGCTTTTGCGATCACGGGGCCGGAAGTTGCCCGGAAGTTCACCCCAAGTTCACGCGCCATAATCTGCGCCAGCGTTGTCTTACCAAGGCCCGGAGGCCCAACAAACAACACATGATCCAGCGCTTCACTCCGTGCTTTCGCCGCTCCAATGAAAACCTTCAGGTTTTCACGAGCCTGCGCCTGTCCGGTAAAGTCATCCAGCGTTTGCGGACGCGTTCCGCTGTCAATCTCGTCGCCCCGAATTTCAGGAGTAACAAGGCGATCCTCACCCTCATTCATTACGCAAGTTCCTTAAGGCCGAGGCGAATAAGTTTTTCAGCGCTCGCATCTTCACCTGCTGTTTTTACAGCAGCTGCCACAGCAGCTGAGGCCTGAGCAGGCTGATAACCGAGATTGGAAAGAGCCGAGACAGCATCTGCCACAGGCCGGGACGCCACATTTTCCGCAACGCTTTGGGAAACAGCAATGGTGTCATCTTCAACAGAGGCAAAGGCAGGCGCCTTGTCTTTCAGCTCTGTCACAATACGCTCAGCAACGCGCTTGCCAACACCCGGCGCCCGTGTGATCGCAGTCTTATCGCCCAGCGCAATCGCGTTCGCCACTTCTGTCGCGCGCATGATGCCTAAAATGCCCAGCGCAACCTTTGCCCCAACACCCTGGACGGTCATGAGAATGCGGAACCATTCACGTTCGTTGTCCTCGGAAAAACCGAAGAGCTTGATCATATCCTCACGGACCATGGTCTCAATGGCCAGCACAGCAGCTTCGCCGACACGCGGCAGTTGTTGCAACACGCGAGAGGGGCAATGCACCTGATAACAAACGCCCTGCACATCCAGCAGTACAAAATCATCGCCGTAACTGTCGACGACACCCTTGAGTTTCCCGATCATTTCAAACGCGCCTCCGCTGCGGCCAGACGGCCCGTTACACTACCCCGGTGATGACTATGGCAGATCGCAATCGCCAGTGCATCTGCCGCGTCGTCCGAATTAAACGTCGCCTTCGGCATCAACACCTTCACCATCATACGGATTTGCTCTTTTTCCGCATGCCCGGTTCCCACCACGGTCTTTTTCACCAGGTTCGGAGCATATTCTGAAACCACGAGATTGTGCAGAGATGGCACAAGCAGAGCGATCCCCCTCGCCTGCCCCAGCTTAAGCGTAGCTCCGGCATCCTTGTTCACAAACGTATTCTCAACCGCAGCCTCAGAAGGATCATAGCGTTCAATCACTTCTTGCAAGCCAGTGTATAACTGCTTGAGCCGTTCTGCGAGAGAGTACTTGCTGTTGGATTGTATCGTGCCGCTACCAATGAAGCTGACGCGATTACCTTTGGCATCAATAATGCCCCAACCAGTGTTCCTGAGGCCAGGGTCAACACCCATGATTCGAATTGAATGATCCATAGAACAAACCGGTAACGAAAAATCTCCGAAGACGCTAGCCGGTAACCTCAACCAATCGCTTAATCCGTTAAAATTCAGGAGTAATCCACGCGTTCCTGCAAATCCTGCAGGTAAGGACCCGGTATGATTGAAGCATTGTCTGCACACTCCGCCTTGCAGTTGTGTCTGGTGGCTGGAGCCATCCTTTTGGCAGGTTTGATGCGTGGATTTGCCGGGTTTGGTTCAGGTATGGTCTGGATCCCCCTCGCTGCGCTGGTCATCGGCCCCAAACTCGCAGCAGCTGCCCTACTCATCCTCGACACCATAGTCGCGCTGCCACTCATTTTCCCGGCAACCAAGCTGTGCCGATGGAAAAGCGTCGTGCCTGCCGCCATTGGAGCGATCCTTGCCGTCTCTGTCGGCGCATGGATCCTCGCCAACGCACCACCCTTTATTCTGCACTGGGGCATATCCATCGTAGTGCTCGCGCTGCTGGCCGTCCTCATGTCCAACTGGACCTATTCAGAGGAACCCAGCCGTAATCAGAACCTCGGTGTCGGTGCACTCTCCGGCCTGCTTGGTGGCTTCAGCCAGATGCCATCCATCCCTATCTACACACTTTGGGCCACCGGCCCCCATCCACAAAACATAATCCGCGCCAACATGATCGTGTTTATCGCGATAGCCGACGTCTCCGCGTATGCCTCTTACGCTTACAACGGCCTTTTCACAAAAGAACTCATCCCGGTCCTGATCATCGCAGGTCCAATCTATCTGGGTTGTCTTATGTTTGGTGCGAAAGCCTTCAAAAGCGCACCACCTACGTATTTCAAATGGGCCGCAAAAGGCATCATCTTCCTCGCTGCGGTCGTTTCCCTGCCATTCTTCCACGACCTCTAGCCATACCTGCCTCACTCAATTTCCCGCAGTTTCACAAGGCTAAAGGGCAAATTGCGATGTCCTCCAGAGGGTAATTGAGAAATTCTCGACAATTCCTCCAATTGTCCCGATTGGAGGAAGGCACCTTCGTAACTTATAGTCCGCACAACTAGGAAGCCTAAAACCGACCTTCTCAGCAGAGGCATATATGCTCCCAGACGTCGCAGGACTCGAATCCCCGGCCTTCTTGATGGTGTGCGCAACTATAGCGCTCGCTGGGTTGACCCGTGGGTTTGCCGGCTTCGGTGCCGCGATGATCTACATGCCCATTGCCTCCGCCATTATGGAACCAAAGCTGGCCGCAGCCTCTCTTCTCATGGTCGATGCAACAATCTCACTCCCCATGGTGGTCTCAGCCACCAAAATCTGCGACTGGAGAACAGTCCTTCCAGCAGCAGGAGGGGCAGTGATCACAGTATCTATCGGCGCATGGGTACTCACAAACGCCGATCCCTACGTTTTGCGCTGGGTTCTGTCCGGAGTGGTACTCCTCCTGCTATTCATTTTGATTTCAGGCTGGCGCTACACCAAGGCGCCCAACAAGCGCACCTCCTTTGGGGTTGGCGCAGTTTCCGGCTTGCTCGGTGGCATGACACAACTGGCAGGTCCTCCGGTCATCACCTATTGGATGTCTGGCCCCTTGCCCGTCAGCGTTATTCGCGCCAACCTGATCACCTACTTCTTCTTCACCAGTTTCGGCTCATTTGCAGCGTTCTGGTGGAATGGCCTGATCACACAGGAGCTGCTGCTCCTTTCACTCCTGATCTGCCCGGCATACGGCCTGAGCATCTATTTGGGAGCCAAAGGCTTCTCACTATCAAGCGGTCGCTCGTACCGCGCACTCGCTTATTCACTCATCTTGGGAGCCGCCATCACAAGCATGCCAATTTTGGATGGAATTCTCAGATGATCTAAGACCATACACACACGTTGATAACGGCCAAGAGAAGCCTCAGGTAACCAACACAGCTTGCGAAACAAAGAAAAACAACTTAGTTTCCGCAATAATATCCCTATAAACAGACGAAAAAACCAGATTTATGCCAAAATCATCGCTCGACAAGATTGACCTAGAAATCCTGAAAAATCTTCAGGAGGACGGTCGCCTAACCAACGTAGAGTTGGCAGGTAAAGTTGCCCTATCCCCATCTCCATGCCTGCGCCGCGTCAAAAACCTCGAAGACAGCGGCGTGATCAACGGCTATCAGGCATCCGTGAACCGCAAGACTGTTGGTCTTGGCATGACGGTCTTTGTTGAAATGCGCGTAGGCAAACAAAGCAAAGCGCAGATCATGTCGATCATCGAGCGCGTCACCTCTCAGCCAGAGGTCGTATCTTGTCATCTGGTCTCGGGTCAGTCTGATATCCTTGCTGAGATCGTTGTCCCAACGCTGGAAGCCTACGACGTCTTCCTCTCTGACTTCCTGATGTCACTGGACGGTGTCGAGGATGTGCGCTCCAACTTTGCAATCCGCACACTCAAGGCAAACGGCGCATTGCCACTGCAGCATTTGGAATCCATCATTGACGACGACTAATCAATCAGGAGGCGTCCTCGTTCTTACCTGAGCCGGTAACGATCTGCGCCATACTGACAAGCTCGGAAATTCTGTCCTGAAGGAAGTTGCTGTTTTGAGCGATGAGCAGCATCTGCCTTTGATAAAGGCAGAACAGATACGCACCGACACAAAGTCCCAATCCGATAAAGGAGAGGGGCTGCCCGAGCAAAGCAAGGCCGATGTAGAACAAAGGTGGGAACACAGTCACAGTGACTGAACACAGGGATACCCACCACTCTCCCTTATGAAAACCATTGATCGGCATGGTTAGAATAGCAGCTGTCGCAATCAGACAGCGCTCTTTCATTGTCCGGGCAATGTTCACCGCCTGCCGCAGATATAGCGCTGTCAGTAGACCAGCCACCGTCAGCACATACGGCGCACTGAGCACACAAAAGCCGTAGACCCGCGCCACCAATGGTGCCCTCTCCTCCCAAACACCGGAAGGCGTTTCCAGCACGGCACCAAGAACCAGCAGAGCGGCATAAGCAATCGCCAGCAAATGCAGTCGCCATGCTGAGCCGATAGCATGCTCAATCACGCGAACCTTGTCGTTTTCCTCACTCACGAACCTGCCTCAACCCTGATCATAGTCGCAAAAAGGTTTCACAGAGCCCCAACGAAGCCAACTCCATTGAAATCAGGGGCACCCTCACAAAACAAGCACGCAACAAAAAAGGCGGCACGCAAAACGCACCGCCTTTATAACTTAATCAGAAAACAGGCTTAGCCGAGCTTTGCCATGATTTCCTCTGAGATGTCGAAGTTAGAGAAGACGTTCTGCACGTCATCATCATCTTCCAGCGCGTCCATCAGTTTCATGATGGTGCCAGCTTTCTCTTCGTTCACTTCTACAAGATTCTGCGGCTTCCAGATAATCTTTACAGACTCAGCTTCGCACAGCGCTTCTTCCAGCGCCTTGGAAACCTCGGAGAGATCCTCGAAGGCACAGATAATGGTGTGGCCGTCTTCATCGCTCTCAACGTCATCAGCACCGGCTTCAATGCCAGCTTCCATGACGGTGTCCGCATCACCAGCTTCAGGCTTGTAAACAAGCTCGCCAACACGATCGAACATGAAGGAAACAGAACCGGTTTCCCCCATGGATCCACCGTATTTGGTGAAGTAGGAACGCACATTTGCAGCAGAGCGGTTTTTGTTGTCAGTCAGGACCTCAACAATAATCGCGGTGCCACCTGGGCCATAACCCTCATAGCGAATCTCGGTATAATCAGCACCCTCACCAGCCTGAGACTTTGCGATCGCGCGGGCAATGTTGTCCTTCGGCATGGACTGAGCCTTCGCGTTCTGCACAGCAAGGCGCAGGCGAGGGTTTTTGTCCGGGTCAGGATCACCCATCTTCGCAGCAACGGTAATCTCTTTGGAAAAGCGAGAGAACAGTTTGGAACGTACAGCATCCTGACGCCCCTTGCGGTGCATGATATTTTTGAATTTTGAATGTCCGGCCATAGGTCTTCCCGGCTTGTGTTTGCAAATAAAACTTATAGCTCAAAGGAGCGCTCACCAAGCCGCTGATAGCTTGGACAGCGCTCTCCCCGACACGTATGTCGCCAAAACGTCGAGCAAATTTGATGAAAGCTTATAAGACGCTTACACGACAAAATCCAGAGCAAGAAACCGCGAGAGAGCTCCCGACCTTCCTCTTCCCTACCAATCAACGTGTAAGCATGACGTTTATTCAGGCTTAGCTGTTTGCTGCGCTTGGCCAAAATGGTGGGATAATCTGCGACAAACGCCCGCCAATCCGTACTGGAGAGACATGCTTGGCCAGACCCGTGCGGTCATCCGTCTCAACAGCAACACCACAAACCGTTGCTTCACCCAATGCAGGTGTAAAACGGCTGCCATTTACTTTGCGCAGGAAGCGGTTGACCGGTTCTTCCTTATCCATACCCAAAACAGAATCGTAATCACCGCACATACCCGCATCGGACATATAAGCCGTACCACCCACCAGAACCTGATGATCAGCAGTTGGAACATGCGTATGGGTGCCAACAACCAGAGAGGCACGTCCATCACAGAAATGCCCCATCGCCTGCTTTTCACTGGTCGCTTCGGCGTGCATATCAATAATGATCGCATCAGCCATTGCGCCCAGTGGGCAGTCAGCCAGAATTTTGTCGATAGCAGCAAACGGACAATCCAGCGCATCCATGTAAACGCGGCCCATCACATTCACTACCAGCACATCAGCACCATTTCTTGCGCGGTAAAGGTTAGCGCCCTTACCCGGCGTGCCTGATGGATAGTTTGCAGGGCGCAGCAAGCGGTTCTGACGCTCAATGTAAACAAGCGTATCGCGCTGATCCCAAATGTGGTTGCCAGTGGTAACAACGTCAGCACCAGCATCCAGCACATTTTCAAGAATTTCTTCGGTGATACCAAAGCCTGCTGCGGAGTTTTCGCCGTTCACAACGACAAAATCCAATTGGTTGTCTTCAACAAGTTGAGGCAGTTCATCAGTCGCAGCGTTGCGACCAGCGCGCCCAACAAGATCCCCAAGAAACAGCAGCTGCATTTATACACCCTTTCAGACGTATCCCCGAAATGCTCAGCTGGCTTTCTATCAGGATACGCACAAAACAAACCGTAGAACATGACGCGTAACTGCATTTAAACGCGAGACATGCCCTGCCACGTATTCCAGACCTAAGGCTTTATAATGAAAGAATACGCGCACATCATTTGGACCAAAGCAGACCCGCCAGCTCTCGAGCATTTCATGCAAATCGCAGAAGGCCCAGTGCCTGACAAATCACTCTAATCACCAGCTTTCAGAAGCCCACGATCTGTCAGGATTCCATCCAATTGACGATCATGCGGTTCCATCGGAACCTCTTCTACCTCTTGAACCGCAAATGCAACCCCAATCGCAGTGAGATCGGTAAGTTTTTCCAGATCACTCAATGCACGGTCGTAAAAACCTTTGCCATATCCGATCCGGTTGCAGTCCCCATCAAAGGCAGAGAGTGGCACCAGCACCACGTTGGGATGTACAACCTCTGCCTCAGGTCCCGGTGCCATACTGCCAAAACCCGCTGGTTCCAGCGGCCCGCCCTTATCCAGACGGCGAAACTCAAGATCATCACCGACAACAACAGGAAGACATAAAGAACAGCCGGTATACGCCAGCGCATCCATCAACGGACGTGGATCAACTTCATCCCGAATAGGCCAGAACCCGGCAACAACCGATCCCGGTTCCACCCCAAGCTCACCAACATATCCGACAAGATCAAGCGACCGCTCAATCCGCTCTACTGGCGATAGAGTTGCCCGCGCAGCAAGTCCTGCTTTCCGCACATCCCGCTTGGCAAGTTTACAATCGGTATTCTCGGTGTCTTGAGACGTCAACACGCACCTCACTTCTATTGAATGGCGCATTTCCGAAAGGATTGGATCACTTATCGGGACACAATACGCATGAACGACGCGCATTATGATGCAGCCTGCGAAAAATCGCAAAGCAAGAGAGCATCACTGAAATGAGAGAGGAAAACAAAAAGATAAGAGCGCGCCACAACAGCCGTTGGAGAGTGTGCAATCCCGGAGAACCTACTATGTAGGTGGGCGCCGTGTCCCCAAGCCCACGAGCGAGGGAAGGAACAGCTCCCAAAGGAATGCGTAAGGCCCCGGGGATATGTATCTCCTGACGAACCGCGCAGCAACGCAATGGGTGATATAGGCCAGAGCGAATAAAATTACCAGCCCCTCGGATCCAACCTTCACATTAAATCAAGCGTAACCCACTGTCATAAACAAGTATCGCCAGCCCGTATGCGGGTAATTTTTCAAGACTATCAACTCGATTACCGACAACCCTTCATAACGCAGGGGCACGTTCGGCAGCTTCTTCATAGTTTCCGCGTAAATATGAGCGCTTGAAGAGGAAGACGGACTTAAAGGCCCTTGGGACTTATCGAGAGGAAGGAAAGTTGAATGTCAAACAATGCATTTGCAGGCGTTCAGAAGCTCGGGCAATCCTTGATGCTACCAATTGCAGTGCTGCCGGTCGCAGCAATCCTCCTGCGCATTGGACAAGCCGACCTTCTTAATCTTCCCTTCGTTGCCTCTGCAGGGAGTGCAATTTTCGCCAATCTGGGCATGCTGTTTGCCGTAGGTATCGCAGTTGGGTTTGCAAAGGAGAACCACGGCGCAGCAGCTCTGGCGGGTTTGGTCGGCTTCCTCGTTGCACAACAAGGCGCTGTTGAACTGGCAGGGCTCAGTCCAGAACAAGCTCTCAAGATGGAAGGTCGTATTGCAGTCCCGGTCGGGATCATCATGGGTATTACGGCAGGCCTGCTCTACAACAAGTTCCGGGATATCAAACTTCCCGACTACCTCGCCTTTTTCGGAGGCCGCCGCTTTGTACCCATCGTGACCGGCGTCGCCGCGTTGCTCGTTGCCGCCCTCTTTGGATATGGCTGGCTCTGGTTTGACAGGGCTTTAATCTCCCTCACAAACACAATTACGCATATGGGTGATGTGGGCTTGTTCCTCTATGGCGCTTTGAACCGACTGCTGATCGTCACAGGCCTTCATCACATCCTGAACAACATCGCCTGGTTCATTCTGGGTGATTATATCACCGCCTCAGGAGATGTTGTCACCGGCGATCTGAACCGCTTTTTCGCAGGAGATCCAACCGCCGGAGCCTACATGGCCGGCTTTTTCCCAGTCATGATGTTTGGACTCCCCGCCGCATGCCTTGCCATGTACCATTGCTCAAAGCCAGAAAATCGCAAAGTCGTAGGAGGCATACTGCTCTCCATGGCACTCACGTCATTTCTGACCGGCATAACTGAGCCGATCGAATTTGCCTTTATGTTCCTGGCTCCTGCACTTTACGTGATCCACGCAATCCTCACAGGCGTCTCGATGGTTGTCATGAACGTGCTGGGTGTGAAGCTGGGCTTTGGTTTCTCGGCGGGTTTGTTTGACTACTTGATCAACTACGGCATCTCCACAAAACCGCTCCTGTTAATCCCGGTTGGAGCAGCATTCTTCGCCATCTACTATTTTCTGTTCGTGGCAACCATTAAGCTCTTTGACCTGAAGACCATGGGTCGTGAAACTGAAAGAGCGGATAAAGCAGCGGACAACCTCCACGAAACAAACAGCAAAGCGCATGCTTATCTGGAAGCCTTGGGTGGCTCAGCCAACCTTTTGGAAATAGATGCCTGCGCAACCCGGTTGCGCCTGAAAGTGGTAGATGGTGATGCCATCAATGAAGCGGTTTTGAAGCAACTCGGCGTTCACGGTGTCATCAAACCTGCTGCTGGCTCAGTCCAGGTGGTTGTTGGCCCAATAGCGGACCAACTGGCAGGCGAGATAAAGGAAGAAACAAAAAAGTCTTAAGCCGCGCTTTCGTCTTCGCGCAGCTCGCTGTCCATATCAGTGCTCAGCTGCTCAATCTTGTCTGCGCTTTCCAGCAGACGCGCAACAATTCTGGCTTCTTTCTCACGATGCTCTTGCTCGAGCTCTTCAATGCGGCTCAGATAACGCTGCTCTTGCGCAGCCAGACGCTCTTCAACAGAAGCCTCAGCTTTCCCGAGTTCTTCGATACGCCCTTCGGCGGCACGCAATTTCCGCTCAACTTCGGCAAGGTGATCCGTCACCATGATGCCCGCCATCACGGTTAAGCGCTGATCGCCAATCTCACCAAAGTTCTCTCTCAGGCTACTGATGCTGTCGTCAAAACGCTGAGCAAGACCGAGAAGCCGTTCTTCCTCACCATCATCACACGCCATGCGAAAGCTGCGATCATTGATTGTAACTGTAATCTGCGCCATTGATCTTAGCTCTCCTGTCCGTCGAGAACAGTACGAATGGATTCCATGGCAGCAACAAGGCGGCGGGAAACATCTTTGTTGACATCTTCAAGTCGCGAACCACGCGCCTCGGCCTGATCAAGCTTTGATGCCAGCTGTGTTCGATCCTCACCAATTCTCTGCAAGTCGTTTTCTAACGCATCAAGGGTCTTGTCACGGGACGTCCTGCGATGAATCGCCCCCTCAAGCTTCGTGATGGAGGCAGTAATACGATCCAGCGCATGATCCAGATCTTGCCCACTATCCATCTTCACCTCTGACATCTACCTGTATCCGTACTCACCAAAACATCAGTTACCATTGGGAGATGGCAACCCGACCTAATCCCGTCTAGGGAAGCGGAAGACAATTATCCATTAGCTGGAGGGAATCGTCGAGCTTTATTCACATCATATCTTAGGAATGTGCGAGAACCATCTCATTTATCAGTGATTACAGAACTTACAAAGGTCTTCGACTCGGAAAATTACCCGACGCAACATTCGTGAACAAAATACAAGCTTCGCCACCATAAAAATCTAATGAACACGCATTTTACGCTAAGCAAATTCACTCATTAAAGAGACCTTGGCAACATAACTTATGTTGACAAATGCTATTCAAATTTCAAAAGCGCTCAACTTACGCAATAAACGGCACCAGAAGAGCTCAGTTTCATTGACTCAACTTTCTGACCTGCTATGTCTCCTTCCGTTATTCGTTCGTGGACAACTGCCAATTCGCATTAGTCTGGGGCAAAGACTATGGCAACTGTCATCGAATTTACACTAGCTATTAGTAAAGAACCGGCTGCCCTGCCGGGTCGACAGCGGGAATAAGATGACCGATCTCGAAAAGCACTCTCGCATGGCGAATGCGATACGCTTTCTTTCAATGGATGCCGTTGAAAAAGCAAAATCTGGCCACCCTGGACTTCCAATGGGTGCAGCTGACATCGCAACGGTCCTGTTTTCCAAGTTTCTGAAGTTTGATCCGAACTCCCCGAAATGGGCAGACCGCGATCGCTTTGTGCTCTCCGCAGGGCACGGATCCATGCTGCTGTATTCCACACTCTATCTGCTGGGATACGAAGACTTCTCCATTGAACAGCTTCAGCAGTTCCGCCAGCTTGGCGCACGGACATGCGGCCACCCGGAATACGGTCATGGCGCAGGCATCGAGACCACCACTGGTCCTCTTGGTCAAGGCCTTGGCAACGCAGTCGGCATGGCAATCGCTGAGCGTCTGCAGGAAGAGCGTTTCGGCAAAGATCTCGTAAACCACTACACCTACGTTCTCGCAGGTGACGGTTGCTTGATGGAAGGTATCTCTCAGGAATCTATTTCTCTGGCAGGTCACCTCAAGCTGAACAAACTGATCCTCATCTGGGACGACAACGGCATCACCATTGATGGTTCCGTAGATCTGTCAGACAGCACCGATCAGATTGCACGCTTCAAGGCATCTGGCTGGAACACCATCTCCATCGATGGTCATGATCCGGAAGAAATCGAAGCAGCGCTGACCGAAGCTCGCAAGAGCGACAAGCCAACAATGATTGCGGCGAAAACCACAATCGGCTTCGGGTCTCCAAACAAGTCCGGCACCAACAAAGTGCACGGTGCTCCTCTGGGCGCTGAAGAAATTGCAGCAACCCGCGAAGCTCTTGGCTGGTCTGCTGAGCCGTTTGAAGTACCAAGCGACGTTCTCGATGCATGGCGCATCTCAGGTCTGCGTTCCGCAAACGCTCGTAAAGAGTGGGAACAGCGCTTCAACGAAGCAAACCCTGAGCAACGTGGCGAGTTTGAGCGCCGTTGCCGTGGCGACCTGCCATCCGGCTTCGACGCAGCAATCGACGCCTACAAGAAAGAGCTTGCAGACACCCAGCCAAAAATTGCGACCCGTAAGGCGTCTCAGGCTGTTCTGAAAGTGATCACAGGTGCTGTGCCTGAAACCATCGGCGGCTCTGCTGATCTGACTGGTTCCAACAACACCAACACCGAACATACACCACCAGTTACTCCGGACGATTTCTCCGGCCGCTTCATTCACTGGGGCATCCGTGAGCACGGCATGGCTGCAGCAATGAACGGTATGGCTCTGCATGGCGGAGTTATCCCCTACTCTGGTGGCTTCCTGATCTTCTCCGATTACTGCCGTCCATCTCTGCGTCTGGCAGCCCTGATGAAGCAGCGCGTCATTCACGTAATGACCCACGACTCCATCGGTTTGGGTGAAGATGGTCCAACACACCAGCCTGTGGAGCACTTCGCGGCTCTACGTTGTATCCCAGATCTGCAGTTCTTCCGCCCAGCGGACATCACTGAGACCCTGGAATGCTGGCAGTTGGCAATGAAAGCCACTGATAATCCAAGCGTTTTGGCTCTGACCCGTCAGAACCTGCCGTCCCTTCGTCCTCACTACGAAAGCGAAAACCTGTGTGCCAAAGGCGCATACATCATCGCTGACTGTGAAGAAGAAGCGACCGTTACTCTGTTCGCAACCGGCTCCGAAGTTGAGATCGCAGTCGACGCGAAAAAAGAGCTCGACGGCAAGGGAATTGCGACCCGTGTGGTCTCCGTCCCTAGCTTCGAACTCTTCGAGCAACAATCTGACGCATATAAGAATGCCATCATTGGTGGTAGTCCGGTGAAGATCGCTGTGGAAGCGGGCGTTCGTATGGGTTGGGATCGCTTTGTCGGTTCTGATGGTGGTTTCGTAGGCATGTCAGGATTTGGTGCTTCCGCCCCTTACCAGGAGCTCTATGAGCATTTCGGGATTACTGCTGATGCAGTGGTCCAAGAGGCAGAAAAGCGCCTTGGCGATAGCGATAACGCCTAAAGCTGACTAAATGAAGCTTCTGGCTCCTCTCAGCCAGAGGCCTCTCAGAAGACGGCCGGCAAGAGCTGGCGAATATATAAAACGAGGGCGTTTTTTAAGGCGCCGTACCGAAAGAGGTTCTTAAATGGCAGTCAAGGTAGCCATCAATGGCTTTGGTCGCATTGGTCGTAATGTTCTCCGTGCAATCATTGAATCCGGTCGTACCGACATTGAAGTTGTAGCAATTAACGACCTCGGCCCGGTTGAAACGAACGCACACCTGCTGCAGTTTGACTCCGTACACGGCAAGTTCCCTGCAAAAGTGACCGTAGACGGCGACACAATCGATTGTGGTCGTGGTCCAATCAAAGTAACCGCTATCCGTGATCCTAAAGAATTGCCTTGGGGTGAAATGGGTATCGACGTTGCGTTGGAGTGCACCGGCATCTTCACCGCAAAAGAAAAAGCTTCCCTGCATCTGGAAGCTGGCGCAAAGCGCGTTCTGGTTTCTGCTCCTGCAGCAGGCGCTGACAAAACAATCGTGTACGGCGTAAACCACGACACCCTGACTTCTGAAGATCTGGTTGTTTCCAACGCATCTTGCACCACCAACTGTCTGTCTCCGGTAGCTTACGTTCTGGACAAACTGGTTGGCATCGAAAAAGGCTTCATGACCACCGTTCACTCTTACACCGGTGATCAGCCTACTCTCGACACAATGCACAAGGATCTGTACCGCGGCCGCGCAGCAGCTCTTTCCATGATCCCAACCTCCACTGGTGCTGCTAAGGCTGTTGGCCTGGTTCTGCCTCAGCTGGCTGGTAAGCTCGACGGCGTTGCAATCCGCGTACCTACTCCAAACGTTTCTGTTGTTGACCTGACCTTCATCGCGAAGAAAGAAACTTCCGTAGAAGAAATCAACGCAGCAATCAAAGCAGCGGCTGAAGGCGAACTGAAGGGCGTTCTTGGTTACACCGAAGTGCCAAACGTTTCTTGCGACTTCAACCACGACCCACACTCTTCCATCTTCCACATGGACCAGACCAAGGTCATGGAAGGCACAATGGTTCGTATCCTCACCTGGTACGACAACGAGTGGGGCTTCTCCAACCGCATGGCGGACACCGCTGTTGCGATGGCAAAGCTCATCTAATCCTAAAATCTCAGTATTGAGTGATAGAGGCAGCTTTGCAAAGCTGCCTCTGTTCATTGCTCAAGATGCGGATGCTTCAAAATGCGGTTTATAGGTCTTTGGATAGTTCTTTTAGGCTTTCTGGTTGGATGTGCTTCTGCACCTTATGGCACTAAAGGAAACCCAAAGCTTCTTGTCTTCGAAGACGTAGACTATAAACCTGAAGGAGCTCCGATTATTTTCAAGGCTTATCGAGAAGCTGCTGAGACTTGTTGGACCGGGCCGAGTGGAAAATTCCCAGAGTATGTTGTCAATAAAAAGAAGACAAAAGTCAGCGAATACGGGAATTTAGAAATTACTTTTGACTATCGAGACCAGCCAGATAAAGAAGCGCTGACAATCAGAGTCTTTGCCAGCACGCGTCTTGTTCAGGGATGGGGTCCAGAAGTTAAAGGACCACTCGGGAAATATATCGGGAAAATAGGGAAGCGTGTCAGCAATCTGTGTGGTTAGTCGCCAAACAACTATTGCTATATCTTCTTGCCATTTTTCACGCTTGCTCAACCCGATTTTGTGGGTTCCATAGTCCAAGTTACAGCCTCTGGCAGTGTTTTTGATAACTGATCTGATTTCAGATCAAGAGAGAACACAAACATGTCTTTCAAAACTCTTAGCGATGCCGAACTTTCAGGCAAACGTGTTCTGGTCCGCGTAGACCTCAACGTCCCGATGAAGGATGGCATCGTTACCGACGCCACCCGTATTGAGCGTGTCCTGCCAACCATCCGCGAAATCTCCGAGGCTGGTGGCAAAGTTATCCTTCTCGCACACTTTGGCCGTCCAAAAGGCCAGGTCGTTGCAGAGATGAGCCTCGCGCCTGTTGCTGGCCCTGTTGCTGACCTGCTTGGCAAACCAGTTGCTTTCGCTAAAGATTGCACCGGTGACGTAGCCAAAGCTGCCGTTGATGCAATGGCTGACGGCGACGTTCTGCTCTTGGAAAACACCCGCTTCTATGCCGGTGAAGAAAAGAACGATCCAGAATTTGCAAAAGCACTGGCTGCAAACGGTGACCTGTACGTAAACGACGCATTCTCTGCAGCACACCGCGCGCACGGTTCCACCGAAGGCATTGCAAAGCTGCTTCCTGCATTCGCAGGCCGTACCATGCAGGCAGAGCTGGAAGCACTCGGTTCCGCACTTTCCACGCCTGAGCGTCCGGTTCTGGCAGTTGTTGGCGGCGCAAAGGTTTCCTCCAAGATCGACCTGCTCGAAAACCTCGTGTCTAAAGTAGACATCCTGGTCATCGGCGGCGGCATGGCGAACACCTTCCTCGCTGCAAAAGGCGTGAACGTCGGCAAATCCCTGTGCGAGCACGATCTGGCTGACACAGCAATCCGCATCATGGCGGCAGCTGAAAAAGCAAACTGCGAAATCGTTCTGCCAACAGATGCTGTTGTTGCATGGGAATTTGCAGCCAACACCAAGAACGAAACTGTTGCTCTCGATGCTATCCCAGCAGACGCGATGATGCTCGACGTTGGCGCAGCTTCTATCGAAGTTGTGAAAGCTAAAATCGATACCGCAAAGACCCTCGTTTGGAACGGTCCTCTCGGCGCATTCGAAATCGCACCATTCGACAAGGCAACTGTTGCAGCTGCCCAGCACGCAGCAGCACGCACCAAAGAAGGCAAGCTGAAAACTGTTGCTGGTGGCGGTGACACCGTTGCAGCCCTCAACCACGCAAAAGCAAGTGATGATTTCACTTATATCTCCACTGCTGGTGGCGCATTCCTTGAGTGGCTGGAAGGCAAAGCACTACCTGGCGTTGTTGCTTTAGAAGCATAAGACAGTTAGTTCTTACATTATTATGGATTGAGGGGCCTTTTTGGTCCCTCTTTTCGTTTTATTCTCGCTTTTGCCTAGAATTTGACACAGCCTCTTGAAAAAGAGATCAAGACGCTGTTTAGAACTTATCCCAATGAATGGGCCAGAGGCTTGACGTAGGTTACACTACCGCCATGATCTCTTTTTACTGGAATTTTATCAGGAGCAACCTCAGTGCATCCGCGTCTGTATCTTGTCACACCGCCAACCTTTGACCTCGACGAATTCGAAGGACAACTCAATCAAGCTTTGGAAGGTGGCGACATTGCGAGCCTGCTGATCTCCATGCCGGACGCAAACGAAAGCGACCTGCAGGCGGCTGCAAAGCGTCTGGTGCCACTGGCACAGGCCAGTGAAGTTGCTGTTCTGATTGAAAACAACACCCAGATCATGGGTCGCTCCGGCGCAGATGGCCTGCACGTTTCCGGTTCTGACAAGGATCTGGAAGAAGCCATGCAGTCCTTCTCGGAAGACCGCATCATCGGCCACGCTGGCATCAAAACACGCCACGAAGCAATGACTGTTGCTTCTATGGGCGTCGATTACATGTTCTTCGGCCTGCTTTCACTCAATCAGGAAGAAGAGCCGCATCGCAAATCACTGGACTACGGGCACTGGTGGTCTGAAGTGTTCGAAACGCCATGTGTCATCCTGGCGGGCACCTCAGTTTCCTCAGTTGACACCGCAGCCCAAACTGGCGCTGAATTCGTAGCAGTACGTGAAGCTGTCTGGAATCACCCTGAAGGGCCAAAAGCAGCTGTTGAGCAGGCCAATGCAATCCTCTCAACACACACACTGGCGGAAGCTGAGGACTGATATCTTGAAGTTGTCTGGTTCTATCAAACTCGTAACTGTCGCAGCTGTGACCGGTCTGCTCGGCTTACAGGGCATGGCTGTTGCACAAACAACTCCGAGCGGTGGAACCACACCTCAAGGCGCAAGAACAGTTGATCCGTATAATCCAAACGGATCAATCCTGCTGCCCTCTCCTCTTTCAAAAGCACCATTCATTCCGCAGGTTGCTCCAACACCGGAGACCATAAAAGGCGATCCGGCCTATGGCGCATTCCAGCGCGGGTGGTATCTGACAGCTCTGGCACTGGCAACCCGTCAGGCAGAAGCTGGCATCACCAGCTCCAAGACACTGCTCGGCGTGCTTTACGAATCCGGCAGAGGTGTCCCTCAGGATCTGCCATTGGCCGCAAGCTGGTACGAACTCGCCTCCAATGATGGCGATCCACAAGCAGCATTGCGCCTCGGCCTGCTTTATCTGGCTGGTGCTGGCACAACAGCTGACAAGAACAAGGCCGCCCAGCAACTGGAAAAAGCTGCTGCTGTCAACATCCCCGAAGCACTCTACAATCTCGCCCTCCTGCATCAGGAAGGCAAAGTCCGCCCGAATGATCCCAAGCAGATCAAAGACCTGCTGGAACGCGCATCAGAAACCGGTGATGCCGACGCTATGCTGGAACTTGGCATCTACCTGAAGGATGGCCCGGAGGAAATCCGCGATCCACTGCGCGCGGCCTTCTGGATGGGCCGAGCCGCCCGCCGCGGACTGGTCCCTGCGCAGATTTACTACGCAACCCTGCTGTTCAAAGGCGAAGGTCTTGTCCCGAATGAAACCGAGGCCGCAGACTGGTTCGAGCGTGCAGCAACCAAAGGCAACCCAATCGCCATGAACCGCCTCGCCCGCATCTACGCCAATGGCCGCGGTCGACCGGTTGATCTGATTGAAGCCTCTGCCTGGCAGTTCCACGCAGGCCGTCAAGGCATCTTGGACAGTGAGTTGGAAGCTATTTCCAATTCTCTTTCTCTCGAACAGCAAGAGCAAGCCAGCAAACGAGCGGCAGAAATTGGAATAAAAATCGGCGCCTCTCCAGTTCTCCAGCCAGCTCGCTAACGCTTAACCGCAATCCTCTTGATGAAAAACCGATGAGTTTTTATGTAAAATTATCTCCAGTCTAAGTATAGAAGGACAGGTAGACTCCAACACACACCACCATCAACTTACCAACACCCAGCTTCGCGCAACGTCAGGCGATTAAAATACTCTGGCACTTTAATCGCAAAAGAAAACCCATGAAGCAAATAAGTATATTCATCAGTCGCTTGGCGCTAGCCTTAGGAATTGGTGTAATTTCATTTCTGACATTTGGTGAAATGGTCAGAACTGGCTTACTTGATATTGGCGCTACCACCGCAATAGCTGGGCTGGGCAAGGTGGCGACTTTCGTTCTCAGCGTCGTCTTTGTTGAACAGATTACCAAACGCAGAAGCGATAAAAAGCCCTAAGGTTGTCCGCACTAACCTTGTGGATATGCACCGGAATGTAGGTTCACGGTGAGCATCCGCTCTTTTTCCTTGAAAATCGCGCGAAATTATGTTGCACAGACCTCCAGACAGGCTGCGATCCTAGGCCCAGCGCCAATCCGTGCCAGCCTTTGCTAAAGCATATCCCTGACAAGGACCAACCGGACCTCAGATCAGGATACGCATGAAAACAAAAGTTAAGAATGTGGCGCGTCAATACAAGTGAACGCGACATACTCTGAACTTATCAAACTGATTGGTAGTTCTATGAAACTCAATGGCAACGAAATTAAGCCGGGCCACGTGCTTATGCACCAGGACACACTTTGGGCTGCGGTTAAAGTTCAGCACGTGAAGCCAGGCAAAGGCGGCGCATTCGCTCAGGTCGAAATGAAAAACCTGCTCGACGGTCGCAAACTGAACGAACGCTTCCGCGCAACTGAGTCCGTTGAGCGTGTTCGCCTTGAGCAGAAAGACTTCCAGTTCCTCTATGAAGAAGGCGACATGCTGGTATTCATGGATAACGAAACATATGAGCAGCTCGAACTCCAGAAGGAATTCGTTGGTGAGCGCGCAGCATTCCTGCAGGACGGTATGACCGTCACTGTTGAACTGCACGAAGAAAAGCCAATCGGCATTTCTCTCCCAACCCACGTCACTCTGGAAATCGTAGAAGCTGACGCAGTTGTAAAAGGCCAGACCCAGTCTTCCTCTTACAAACCAGCAGTTCTGGAAAACGGCGTACGTTGTATGGTGCCTCCATTCATCACCTCCGGTGAGAAGATCATTGTAGACACCGACTCCGTTGAATACGTTCGTCGCGCAGAGAAATAATCTTAAAGCAATAAAGATGAGGCAGCATACGGTTGCCTCATTACCCATTCAGGAACGGTGAATAAAAAATGGCACGTACGGCCCTTCTAAACGTAATGGTTCAGGCTGCGACAAAAGCTGGTCGCTCTCTGGCACGGGACTTCGGCGAAATTGAAAACCTGCAAGTATCCCGCAAGGGCCCAGGTGACTTTGTCTCCCAGGCAGATCACAAAGCAGAAAAAATCGTTCGTGAAGACCTTCAAAAAGCACGCCCGACCTACGGCCTGCTGATGGAAGAATCCGGCGAGATCGAAGGCACAGACGGTCAGCACCGCTGGATCGTTGACCCGCTCGACGGCACAACAAACTTCCTCCATGGTATTCCGATCTTCGGTGTTTCCATCGCTCTGGAACGCGCTGGTCAGATCGTAGCAGCCGTGATCTACAATCCGATCATGGACGAACTGTACACTGCAGAAAAAGGCTCCGGCGCATTTTGTAATGACCGCCGCCTCCGCGTTGCAGCACGTAAAGACATGACCGACTGCCTGATCGGCACCGGCATTCCATTCATCGGCGTTGGCGACCATGGCCGCGCGCTGAAGGAAATCCGTCACGTGATGGGCGAAGTTGCAGGTATCCGCCGCGCTGGTGCAGCTGCACTGGATCTGGCATGGGTTGCTTCCGGTCGTCTCGATGCATTCTGGGAAAACGGTCTGCATCCTTGGGACATGGCAGCAGGCGTTCTGCTGGTGCGTGAAGCTGGTGGTTTCGTGTCCGATGCCAACGGCAAGGACGACATGTTCGAAACCCGCTCCATCATCGCAGGCAACGAGTTCACACACCTCCAGATGCGTGAACTGCTGGCAAAAGCCAAGGCCTAATAGCTGGACCGCTTAGCCAATACAAATTCCAAAAGGCAGCTTGCTCCGGACCACTCCGGCAAGCTGCCTTTTTTTGTTGCAAGTAAAGAGTTCTCTTAAAAGTCGCAACGAGATACGTGTTAGCATCCCATCCTAGTTTGAATCACAATCAAATCTATTGGAGTACATATAGTCGTTGTGCTGTATTTCCCTTATCTCGAATGCAACTTCGTCAAAATCAGCTGGAAGATCTTCCCCTCTAGCAAGGCAATTGAATTTATTCACCGTAAAAGGTATTGGAGCACAGGCCCCTTCCAACTTCTTTGACATCCTTGCTTCGATGTTACTCACAAGCGCATCAAACTCAAGAGGCATTGGATCTGAGTCTTCTTTCAAGATTTGAATACGAACCTCAGCACGTGGTGCCTCTGAAATACAGCGTTTAAAAGTTACTTCTACATCTGCTATTGCTGCCCCCGGCAGAATAACCCACAAGCAACTGATCCCAATCTTAAGTATCGGTTTTAGCATTTCGCTCTCCGTTCATTTTTGTTGTTACCTAACAAAGACGATTAGGATGAGAGATTGTGACAAGTACGCAGAGTCTTGCGCCTCAAACAAAACCAATTTAAGTAAATTACACATACTAAGTGTTTTTATTTACATCCGCACCTGAAATTTCTTCGCAAGCACCTTCACAGCGGCATCCTCACTCAAACCTGCGATAGCTTGAATTTGCGCGGGCTCGTCAAAGAAACACTTCATCACGGCAATAGCGGGTGATTGATCCCAGTGTGCCCTGTCCACCTGCGAAATCTCCTGAGTGAGCCGCTGGTGGAACCGATGCAGAGCAAACTTCGTGCTGTGCTTGGTCAGTGTATCAATGGCATGTCTCTTAATCTCCGCAACAACAGTACTTCGCCGCGCAGACCCACCCTGCCCAGTCGTAATATTGTGCTTACGGGCATATTTCTGCATGGCTTGCTGATCACCCGCAATCACCTTCTGAAGCTGCTTGCTCTGGTAATGGTGCACACCCCATTTGATCAACCGCGTGGCAACAAAGGCCACTGAGCCCAAAACAAACGCCCCGCCAATTGCAGCCCCAACCGGTCCAGCCGCAGCTGCAACGCCAGCAGCCGCAACGCCGCCAGTGGCCGTCGCAACAACACCCGCAACGCCGCCTACAGTCAGCGCAGCAAATCCAAGCCCGTCAACCGCAGACAAAACAGCTTTACCAATCTTGGTGTTTCGCGCCTTGGACTGATTGTTCGCGATGGTCTTTGTAATCATCGCCAGCTCCGCGTCCCGCGGCTGAGAAACCTTCCGCGAACCGTCCAGACCGGAAACCGGCACCTCCTGCCGCTCAGAGAACAAGCGATGCAGAGCCTGCGCTTTCTTCCCGGTCTGATGATGCTTAAAAGCACGAATAGCCGTGACACTGGCATCATAAGCCGACAGGCCAACCGCAAGCACACCAACGCCTGCACCAACAGTGCCAGCGGCATAGCCTAAACCGGTCGTGACCAGAGAAACCCCTTCAACATTTGAGATCAAAGCTCTTTCCGCTATCGCCATGCCATCAGCGACCATGGCAAGTCCCCACACTTCAGCAGAGAAAATATTCACATGCATCTGTTTGTGGTAGTCATCTCGCATGGCCTTCGCCAGCTCAGCATTTTTACCGTAATTGGCAACAAGCCCGGTCAGTGTTTTATGAGCCCGATCAGCCTCTCGCATCTTCATCTTAAGTGCGCCCTCAAGATGATCCAGGCCGCCTTTCAAATGCGCACTGTCAGTGGTGGAACTCTCGCCATAATGCAGCGCCACTTCATTACGCAAAGCGGTCAGACACTCAGTCTCTCCAGCAGTTCCCTTCTCAGCGTTAACGTAAGCCTCCAAAGCAACAGTCGCACGCGGCGAGAACTCAGGAAACATCCCGCGCAGAGCAACACCAAGCCCCCTCTGAGAAACCTTGCCTGCTTTGACCGCCTGAGCCAACGTATCCAACAATGTCAGAGGAGAACCACCGCCCTTCTGCACATCCTTGACCATGCGGGACAACGCAGCCACTTCAGCAATGTCCTTTTGCGCCTCAATAAACTGGGACCCTTCAGAGTGAAAAGTATCCAGCGCTGCATCTGCGGCCTTCATGCTGGTGTAAGCAGAGCGTGCAGAGATCAGACTCTGGATCGCCCCCAAAGCATAATAGAAGCTGGTAAACCCAAAGCGGCCATAGGCAACGCCGTCCGTAATCGGGATTTCACCACGAAAAATCTCTGCTCGGCCATTCACAGCACCGTTGATCAGCGGCGTGACATTGTGAGGAAACTTGCCCAGCACGTTCCTCACAAGCCCCTCTGTCTGTACGCCCTCAACGGCGGCTCCTCGTGCAGTCACACGGGAGGGATGGTACCCGGCGTCCTTGTCCTGCCCACCCGCAACCTCAGAAAGCTGCTTGGTCCGGACCTCATTCCATTCGCTTTGACTGGCACGCAGCTGCGACTGCGCCCTGCCACCACCCAGCGCCCGATCAAGCGCGGGTTGTCTGTCCTCAATGTGGCGCTGCAAATCTTCAACAACTGGACGCAGAACTCGCACAGTCTGCCGGTTCGGCGTCGCGCCTCGTGCAACCCTTTTGAAGTGATCGACCAGAGTTTGTTTGGTCTCAGCCTGTTCAGGGTCAGAGAACGACACAGCCCCCAACTGCTTATGCAGCTCTGCAGCCCGTTCTTTCGTCAACAAGCTTGGGTCTTTTGCAAAGGCCTGCAGCTCCTGCAGCATCCGGTTCTCAGCCCCAACCCCAGCAACCTTGTCACCAAACCGGGCCGTCTGGCCCAGATAATCACGCTGAACAGGCTGAAGTTTAAGGCGGGCATCCAGCAGCGCTCGCTCCATGGAGGAGATACCTTGCCCTGCTTCTGACCGTGCATTTTGCCCGGACACGCCAGAAGCAGGAACACGCCGGGGCTGAAAACTTGCCAGAGAAACCCTGCCTTGCTGTTGAGGCGCCCGCCGCTCATGCCCACCAGCAACAGGCACTGCACAAAGCCGGTAAGGCATCCGAGCAGACTGAGTATTGGACCGCGCCCTTTCCGGCCGAACCCCTGTTTGCTCGGAAGCCTGACTAACATGTGAACTGGCCGTGCTGACCTGCGTTGATATTCCGGTATTCCTCATCGTGGCGTCCCTCCCAAACCACTCAGACCAAAATATGCTCTGAGGACCACTGGCTTTCTGCGTCTCCGGCGTTGACCAGCGAATGGCGCAGCTGCAATGCCTCACCAATAAAGCTCTTCAAAGCCTCCATCAGGTGTTCAACCGGGTCAGTCATTTGCAAAAGGAGGTGTTGCCGCACAGCGTATCGCTGCTGAGCATCGAGTATCAGGCCACAGGAGTTAAGTTGGCCCACACGAGCCAACAGAGTTTTCAGTTGAGGCATCTCCAGATCATTTTCTGGAAAGACATCAGCTTCCAGCTGCACCTCATAGCGCCGTTCCTGAAACCGCGCCCAAATCGTTGTCGTAAGATGATGTTCATCAGAGTGAAGGGCAACCTGCCCAGCTCCGTTCGGCGCCAGAGCAGGCAATTGAAGCTCCGCCGCCAAACCATCAAATAGGTCTTGTAATTCCGTTTCCTGACATCGCTCCAAAATGCTCTCCCAAACAACTGCATGAAGCAAAAGCGAACAGGACAAGCCTAGAGAAGCAGTTGATGCACAAGTGTATCGAAGAGCACAACCACACCGCTAAGTTGATATTTTATTTCTCTACAATTCTAATCATTGAAATAAAATAACCCAAACTCAATAAAAGGTGCTGAAAAGAAGCAACGTGCATGGATGCTCTCCTCACACGTTGCCTATCAGCCATGCGTAAACTCAAAGCAAAAGGTCTTCCTAAGGCTTTAGTCTCGCGGTTTCATGCAAAATTGCAGGTTTAATATCAAGCAGTTTGGTCTCATTCAGGCAATCGAGACCCCGAACAGTAATCACACCATCTCCGATACTTAGAATTGGCAATTGAGAGACTGCAATAGGGTTGGGCCGATGAGGCGAGCGAAGCGCGAAACTCCCAATCAGGTCATCAGTTGAGTGCCTGCACCCTTTCTGCTGGATGAGAGATCTTTGCGTATTTTCGAACCAGTACAGCAACATAATCGCCTGCCCCGGCTGAAGGCCCTTTAATCCTGCCCAATAATCATGTTTCAGGATGACTTTGCATTCTGGCCCTTCAGGCTGAATGTTGTTCGGGCAATCCTCAACATCAAAATACGGGGTTTCAATATGCCCGATATAGATAAGTTCTCCAGTCACACTATGCTCCTTAAGCTTCTTCCCTGCCGGAAATCACTGCGTAAATAAGGATCGTCACGACGATAATCGTGCCACCGATGAAGCTTTCCTGATGCGGTATCTCACCAAAAAAACCGAAGGCAAAAAGAGGGGCCAGCACCGTCTCTATCATCAGCAACATGCCAACCTCAGGCGCTGTGATATAGCGCGTCGCAACTTGAGAAAGGACACGACCAAATGGAGCGGTAAACAATCCCATCAAGCCCATAATGATCCATGTGTTCAGGCTGTAAGTGGACGGCGCAGCGAGAAAAAACATAGCCACCGCCAACAGGAAGCCACCAACACCAACACTCGCCATGCGGCTGACACCTTGATACTTGCGCAAGAGTGTTTGATTGAGAGACAAACACGTCACCGCCAGCCCTGCCAGTACATCCCCCATAAGGGTTCCGGACCCAAACGAACCGGAGACAACAATCGCAATTCCAATCATTATCGAAATGATAGAAATCCACGTTGCGCGTTTCGTCACCTCCCCAAGAAAAAGCCAGCTGAACGCAGCAGCTAATGCTGGTGAGATACTGAGGATAACAAAAGTGTTGGCGACCGATGTCAGCTTGATACTCAGCACCAGCGAAGAAGCACTCCCCAGCATCAACAAGCCGGAAAACAAGACTGGCCATCCGCTCGCCCGCAACGCCCCAATCACCCCGCGCTCATCCCGCATCTGGATAAAGAATGGCATTGAGATAGCTGTAAAAAGCCCGAATAAGAATGCTGTATCAAACCCGCTTACACCCGAATACCGGATGAAGATCGGGTCAAAGCTCATCAGCACAGCACCCAGCAGGGTGATAAGAATTCCGGATACTCTCAGATTTTTCTGGTCTAACGTGTACCCTGTTAGATAAGACATGATGTATACCTTCAATAATCATACCGCTCAGTATGATTTATGCAAACACACGAATGTCAACAAAATCATACCAATCAGTATGATTTTGTTGCGAAGGGCAAAGTATGGGGAAGATCGCGCAAAACAAAGAGAAGAAGCGCCGTGCGATTCTGGAAGCAGCACAACACGTGTTTCTCTCAGAGGGCTATATACTGGCCAGCATGGACAAGATCGCTGATCAGGCTCAGGTCACAAAGCAAACAGTTTACCGCTATTTCTCTTCCAAAATCGACCTGTTTCAAGCAACCTTGACGCACATGGGCTCAGATTCAGAAGACAACTTCTTCGATCACCTAAAGAAGCCTGACGCAAAGGATGCCCTGGAAGGTTTTGGTGTAAATTTCATCCATGCGCATTTAACCGACAATCACCTGAGCACATTCCGCTTGCTGGTCGCAGAGAGTGCAAAAGCACCCGAAATAACAAGCACTTTCTTCTCGGTCGGCCCAAATGAAACAGACAAGCACCTCTCAGAGTTTTTTGCAGACAGGTTGGGTTTGACTGCGCCAGACACTGCCGTTCAGTTATGGACATCAATGCTGCTCGCATTCAGAGATTCCGTCTTAATGGGAATGCCCCACCCTTCAGACCAGCAGATAGAACAGCATGTGAAAGCTGCAACAGAACTACTTCTGGCCAAAACAGCTCGCTGAAAAACCTCGCCTCCTGCACCCCAAGTACTCGAAACACCAGCAAAGACACTTTCCGATCAGCTTGAACCTCAATCCTGCCTGTAAGCTGATCCTGACGGCCTGCCAGTTAGTTTGGAAACGGCAGTTCTTTGCTGACCTCAAAGACTTTCGCAGTCATACCTTTTGATTTTAACGAGCTAAGTTCAGCCTGAAACGCCGCCATATGTGGCGTTTGGAAGTGCGGAATAAGAGCATCCATACTCTCCCACATCTCATAGATTCTCAGGATGTTCGGATTGGTCGCATCCAGAGAAGACTTGTAGGAAATACATCCAGCTTCTTCAGCAGTAGCCGCATCCATCTGCTGAACAGCAGCAAGTTTTTGCTGGATCTGGTTGTCTTCAAACTCAACTTCAACAGTGACAATAATCATAGCTCTATCCTTCTGTTCCAATTTCTGTGCAGCAGCAAAAACATGACCTGGCACCAAGCCAGTCACGATGCTTGCAGCCAGTGCCTGCAATACGGCGCGTCTTTCCATTCTCGATATCCTCTTCAGCTCCAAAGCTTTGCATGTCCATGTAGGAAGCGTTCTTCTGCAAATTACAAAATTACATTTTTCGTATTTTTGTAATTCTTGACAAAATGACATTTTTTGTCAAGATGCCGCCATGGAAAATTTGCGAGAGAAGATTCTGGAAGCCGCCGTGCGGGCCTTCATGCGCTTTGGCGTAAACCGCACCCGCATGCACGACATCGCGTCAGAGGCAGGCGTTGCGCGCCAGACAGTCTATTCAAACTACAAGAATAAAAACGAAATCCTGTGCGCCTCCATCAGGCACTTCTCTGACCAGTCTCTGGCTGCCGTGCAAAAAGAATGGTCCGCTCTGGAAACTCTGGAGGACAAACTAAGCGCCTACTACAAACACTCCATCATCCCATCCTTCAAGGTCATCACCGCATCTCCTGATGCAAGAGACATGATCGGTGGGTTCAATGCAGAAGGCAAAGCGGCCACACTGAAAGCACAAGCAACCAACATCACCGCCTGTGCCGAAATGCTGGCGCACTATAGCTTTCAGGGACACAGCGCTGAGCAACTCGCAGAATATCTGGTGCTTTCCTCACTTGGAATTCGCGATCACGCGCGGGATGAGACCCAACTTCTCACTCTCCTGAACACCCAAAAAGCAGGTCTACTAGCACTATTAACCTGAGAAATATTATCCATCAAAATCTAGAGAATTCTCTTGACCTCAAGTCGACTTGAAGTGGCACAGTGCCGCCAATTCCCTATCAGGAAAGGCAAAACCGTGCACACAACAAGTCTTTTAATCAATGCTGCCCTGCTTGGTATTGGCGCAACAATTTTCATGGATCTGGTCGCCTGGGTCCGGCTTCGGTTTTTCGCTATTCCCGCCCTGGATTACCGGCTGGTTGGCCGTTGGATGCTAAGCATGTTGCGCGGGCGTTTCCAGCATCAGAACATCATGCAGAGCCCTCCACAGCCGTTTGAACGCTCCATCGGTTGGATCGCTCATTACGTCATCGGTGCTGTATTTGCGCTCGTTTTGCTTGCTCTGACCGGACCAAACTGGCTTCAAAATCCAACCATCCTGATGCCGTTCCTAATCGGTCTGCTTTCAGTGGGGTTCCCCTTCTTCTTCATGCAGCCAGCATTCGGTTTTGGAGTTGCCGCCTCCAAAACACCAGCCCCGACAATCGCAAGAATAAGAAGTCTTATCGCCCACCTTTCATTTGGGCTGGGCCTATACCTCACCGGGCTTTGCCTCAGCCTGTTGCTGGTAAAAGGAGCAACATCTTAGAGCGCGCTCCTGAAAAGCGGCTCTGGTTTTCCGATAAGAACACGCAAAAACAGAGAGTTAGAGCTTGGTGCGTGACTACATATGAACGCAACACACTCCAAGACACGAAGAGCAGCAACACCTGCTGTTACTTCTCCTCATCCCGCAACTGGTCAATCACCGCACGAAATTCACTTATGCCCGGCAAGAAGGCAGAGACCTGCTCAGGTGGAAACCGCTCAGCCAGCTTGTGAAACAGCGGCTCCAGCTGCTGCACAGCATCATCACGAAACTGCCGCCCCTCTGGTGTCAGCCACACCCGCTTGGAGCGCCCGTCATCCGGGTTGGGGCGCAGTTCCACGAAGCCATGCTTTTCCAACCCGCCCAGCGTATGCGTCATGGTTGTTTTCGCAACCTGAAACGAGCGGGCCAGTTCCAGCGGAGTGGCCCCATCAAATCCGCGGCTCAAATGGCTGGTCACCCCGAAATGCGAAACCAGAAGGCCCTTTGGCAGCCGCGCTTCCAAAAACGCAGAGCCGATCTGGTTTATGATCCCCACCTCAACGAACATAGAAAAGTAGGGCGTCAGATCTTGGGAGGGGGTATCGTCAGACATTCGGTACTCGTGTTTTCAAAGGCCAGCGCGGGCTGGGATCAATTTTGGGACCATACCCCAATCGCGCAAGCATTTGAACAGTCTCACCCGGACCTGCCAGCATTTCGTGCACCGCAGAATAATGCTCTACCATTTCAGGAAACTCCTGCAGTGCCTGACTAACCGGCTGCATGGAAAGACCCAATCCAGTAGCTGCCAGTTGCAACCTGATCCAGTCATACCCTGCTTTAATCTGATCGACCCGCGAATTGCCCGGACTGGTGACCACCGCATACGCCTGTGTCGCGTTCATCGCATCCCGGATCATATCCCGTCCCTGCTGAAAGCTAGAGCTGGTCTGATCTGCCTGATCTTCGCGGCTCAACATCCCAGCCAGCATCAGGCTCTCCAAAAACGGACCACTCAGCGCAATGCCATCCGGGTTCGCTTCAATCTCGGCTTTACCAAACCGCATCAGATCAACGCTTTCCATCATCACACGTTGCGTTGTCAGTTCAACATCCATCGCGTCCCACGTCAGCTTCCGCAAGGCCGCAACCTCAGCCTTGCCGCTTTTGATCGTCGCATAGTCAGCCAAAACCGCCTGCGCTTCTGCTGAAACAGACATATCCTTATAAGCGTTACGGTTGGTATGCCGCTCAAAAACATGCGCAAACAGCGGATCAGGTGTGCCCCCTTTCGCAAAGTAAGCCGTTGCAACCGGCCCATCTTCTCCCAGTGGAAACAGCTCCATCTGCAAATCGTACCCATCTTCCGCCGCAGCCATGCGCAACAGTTCCAGAAAACACCCCATGCCAACGGTCAGCTGGCGGTCAAACGGGTCAGTCTCTGGCAGGTTCAACCTCTTGTCACGGTAAATGGCCAGCATGTTACTTCCGCGCAGCTCAGCCACCCACGGCTGACGGTTATGAGGGTTAGGCGCAAGCAAAGCGTAGGACAGCGCCTTCATCCGCGGCTCAGCGTAAGCGCCCGCAGTCTCCCAGGGAGCCAGCGCCCGCGTTGGACGACGGGTCGCCAGAAATGCACCAGCCGAGGCAGTCGCTGCCACAACCACACCACCACCCATAAGGCCAATCATCTTGCGTCTGGAAAGGTTCATCGTTCAACTCCATTTAGTGCGATATCGAACTATAAGCATAGCACTACATATAAAACAAGTGCGATATCGAACTATTTTCATTGAACCAATTTTCAACACTCATCAACTTGCCCACTTCCCACAGCCCCAAAGCCAACAAATTGAGGCTGTCGGTTTGCTCCTCATTCGTTTTCTTAAAGTAGATTGGACCACCAGTGACCGCGACACAGACAAGCATTTGGAACGGGACGACCATGCAAAACACCCATCCAACTCTTCCGGAAGGGACACGCGTTTATGCGACGGGAGACATTCACGGCAGGCTCGACCTGCTGGAAGTCATGGGCAAAGCCATTGAGAGCGACCTGAAAAACCGCCCAATCACGGACCCGGTCTCCATCTTTCTTGGTGATTACATCGACCGCGGCCCGGACAGTCAGGGCGTCATCGATTTCCTTGTCGATCACCACCACCGCACCCCGCGCCAGGTTTGCCTGAAAGGCAATCACGAAGCCTCGCTTCTGGAGTTTCTGCAAGATGCAGGGACGCTTTACCATTGGGAGGATCTGGGCGGCACAGAAACCCTGCTCTCCTACGGCCTCTCCATTCACGATCTTATGGGCTCGGCAGGTGCGGAAAGCGTGCAGACCATCTTTAAGGAAAACCTCTCCAAGCTACACGAAACGTTCTTTGAGTCCCTGCCCCTCCACTACCAGTGCGGAGACTACCTGTTCGTCCACGCAGGCATCCGCCCAGACGTACCGCTGGAAGAACAACGCGCTGAGGAACTCATGTGGATCCGCGGCCCTTTCCTCGACTTTCAAGAGGACTTCAGCGTCTTCGTCGTCCACGGCCACACCCCGGTCGAACACATCGACCGCCGCTCCAACCGGCTCGACGTAGACACCGAAGCCTACGCCTCAGGCCGCCTCACCTGCGCGGTGCTGGAAGGCGCCGACATGAAGTTCATCACCGCCACCACCGACGGCTGGGACCTCTTCGACTTCATCCCCACCCACAAGTAGCCCCCCATAACAAAGCACTGGCCTGCAGAAGGATGACAGCTCCGCAGACCAGCAGGGCACCCATTTCGGGCTGAGCAAGGGGGTATATGCGGCGTATCGCCGAAAAGTGGCATCCGGTTTTCGGGTAAAGATACGCAAAAGCAGAGCTAAAGCAGTCCAGGTATTTCAACTTAAATGCGAACTGCTTTAGGGCACGCTGCCATCTCACGCAAACGCAGCGACGCTGGAACCAGAGCGGTACGGTTAAACCTTCAACTGCGCCCCACGGTGTCATCCCGGCCCTCGAGCCGGGACCTATACCCACACGAGCCAAGTTACTTGTGTTTTTGATCCAATCACACAATCCATTTTTACACACGAAGCTTTCTCTACATTGCTCTTTGAGACAATCGTGAAAGAAACAGAAACATGCAAAAAATTACCGCACTGATCACATGCAGCCTTCTCCTGGTTGGATGCAGTGAGACTGCCAAGCAAAATGTTAAATCTTCATTCAGAGACGCAATTTTGGGACCACAACCGGGAATACCCATTTCACAATTGTATGATCCGATTGAGGGTGTAAAGCAGCACAAACTGCGCCATTCAGTAAAGCACAATGGTTTGCGCGTGCGTTACACATCAGTCAAAGACGAAAAAATTGGGTTGGCAATAAAAGGCGGTCCAGACAATGCTGGAACGCTTGAGAAAGCCGCCAGATTTGCAATCGACAAAGCTTGTAAGGACAAAGGATATACGACTGGTGTAATCCATGCAGCAGATAGCAAGATCCAAACCTACCCGCATGGGCGACCTTACAGACCAGCATTCGATGCAGAAACCGGCAACACGTTCTATACAGGCCGGTGCATGACGTTCCAGTTCTTCGATCAAAAGACGTAAGCGACTTGGAGCTGCGCAGATAAGCCATTGGCAGCTCCTCCACGCTATCATCCCGGGCGTAGATGTTTGTCCCGGAGAGATAGTTGACGTTTGTTCGGGGACATGGGTGACGGTCATGTTATGATGTTAAGTCGATTTTTGCGACTGTGTTTGCTGCAAAACATACGTTGAAGATCTCAGGTTTGTCT
>NZ_LMCG01000082.1:0-129662 GCF_001623065.1 Pseudovibrio sp. Ad46
TTCATTGTTGAACACTCTTTCCAAGGCATCCCGGTCCCTCCCTGAATGCCATGTTAATGTGTCAACCATCTCTCCGAACACCTGTCACCTATGTCTCCGGTATGTACACGTAGACCCGGGATCCATACCCACAAACCTGCCGTCTAATGATTGAACCGCAAGTACAAATCATCCCACTTCGGGTTCAGACCTTCAATCGCATCAATCTTCCAAACCCGGCGCCACCGCTTCACTTGCTTCTCCCGGCGGATCGCGTCACTCACATCCCTGAACTGCTCAGAATAAACCAGCTTCGAAACATCAAATTTCGCGGTAAAGCGACACCTAACCTTGCTCTTATGCTCATAAACCCGACGCGCAAGGTCATTCGTCACACCAGTATAAAGCACTCCACGCGGCTTACTCGCCAATATGTACATGAAGTAAGACATGGAAGCAGTTTGACCATCACAACACGCCCCCACAATCACCCAAACACACCATCATCATTTGAGGGACCACCCCATAGATCCCGGCTCAATGGCAGGGAAGATAACGGTGTTGCGGCGGCGGCCAGTGACCAACCAACCGAGACACTTTTACGTGGTGTCCATCAACAGTCCCATTCAATTGCTGTCACCTCGGCGAAGCAAAACTCCGGAATCCCATGTAACATAGGTAATAACCTAAAGATTGCAGGGAGTAAGTCTCATATCCGTCTCACTCATTTCGCAATATCAACTATGTCAGCTTCAATAATGGCAAAAGCTATATTCTTTGCTATGGGTTGCCATTTTAGCTGATACTCGCCTTCAATGTTTAACAAGACATCTTTGCTGCCAGTTGGTTTGCAAACTGTTCCAGTCAAACATCGGTCAGACCGAAAAAAGCTATAGATACCATTGCTCAAACCGCTGTAGAACAACGGATCATCAACAACAATGACTAAATATGCACTCTGAACCCCAGCTTTCTTAAGCTGTTCAAGGAAAACTAAGTCCTTGCAAAAACTAAACATCTGTTCAGGGTACTGACCATTACGTGGAAACTTGAGCTCAATTGCAACCAGCAACTCACGCGTTTCACTTAGTACGCAGATATCTAGCTCTTTTTTAAAGAAGGCACTTTTATCAAAACCAAAATAACTAATATTTCGCTCAAACTGTACCACACTGTCGGGAAGTTGTTGCCTTAAGAAGATGCCCAACTCATGCTGAAGGCTAAACTCATTGTAGATTTCAACTTCAGCATTTTTTACAAGATTAAAAAATTCCGAGACATAAGTTTTCATCACCCTCCAATACTCTCACTACCGGATACTATCGAGCTATTGCTAGGATTAAGACCTGCCTTAACTTCCCGAATATCATTGAGTATCCTCAAGCCAATCTGTAGAGCTTCTTCTGCATATCCCTCTGGCACCTGCTGTGCATGAATTGCTGAGTTAGCAACATCATTTGCAAAACGAAATCCATCAGAAAGGTATTCCTTTTCAGGGTACCTCTTTAGGTACTCTGCCCATAGGTTGCGCAGTGATCTGAATTTAATGCTAGTCTTACGATTGATCGACGTGCGAGCTCCTAAGAGTTCACGCAACTCACTTTCCAAATTCATCCTGAGTTTAGCCAGAGCAAGGTGGCGATCATTTTCGCTCTCAGATAGAAATTCTCCGAACAAACTATCTGCATTTTTGTCCATTTCCGCAGAGTGTTCAGATATTTTCTCATAAGCTTGCTGTCCAACAGACAACGGCGGTAAATTGATTGTTGTATGTTGTGATATTTGGCTTGTTAAGGCCAGCAAATTAGAAGATTGAAGACTAAAATTACTTCTAGTCTCTTCTTTAAAAGTATCGATCTCTTTCTTCACTTCCGCTAGATTAGTCTCAAACTTAAAGAGTCCACCTAACGATAATGACTTAGAAAAAGGTAGCAAGAAGAGGAAAATAGAAAGCAAGGCTTGGAAAAATACGTGAGTATCAGAGCTTAAAGGGAAGCCGCCAGCTAAAAAAACAGACGCCCCCAAGATTGCAGCTAAGCTCCAGCAAATTACAAAAAAAAGAAATATCATACGCCGCCCCAATTTCCAAAAAAAAGCAATATACAGAACATCCCTACAGCAACTTATGGGAGAGTGCACGACCAATACGACTCCCCCACCATGACCACATCCCGCCCAAAACACGGCAGCACGCGCGCAAAAATGCGACTTATTTAAAAACTTACGCTTTTCTTGCCCAATCGCAGCGATTTGCGGTTTCCTATTAACCGGAAATCGCGTTATCTAAAGACATCATTAACTTTAAAGCGGGTTCTGCTTGATTGGTCTGACCAGACAAAGAGAAGCCGCTTTGCTTTAGATGTACGCAGGATAATGGCACGCGACTACGATCCCTACAGTCTGTCGAGCCCACAGGTTTATCTGTGGCGCATGATTATTTTTCTGGTTCTGGCAGGCTTCATCGCCTTTGTCCTGATCGGGCAAATCACCGCAGCCTTCATGGCAAACCCCGCATTGAACGGCCTGATCGTAGGCGTCGCAGCACTGGGTATACTTCTGTCTTTCAGGCAGGTCCTGCGAATTTTCCCGGAAGTATCATGGGTTAACGGCTTCCGCCTCGGCGATCCACGCCTAGAGGTGCGCCGCCCGCCGATCCTTCTGGCGCCAATGGCAACCCTGCTTGGCAACAAAGCAGGCGACATGACCATCTCGCCAACCACCATGCGCTCCATGCTCGATTCCATCGGCATGCGCCTGGATGAATCCCGCGAGATTTCACGCTACCTCACCCGCCTGCTCATCTTCCTCGGTCTGGTCGGTACCTTCTGGGGTCTGATGCAAACCGTAAGCGCTGTGGCAACCACCGTCAGCACGCTGAACGCGGCGGGCGGCGACGCAAACGTGCTGTTTGAAGATCTGGTCTCCGGCATCACCGCACAGATGACCGGCCTCGGCATCGCGTTCTCCTCCTCCTTGCTTGGTCTGACCGGTTCCCTCGTTCTGGGCTTCCTCGACCTGCAGGCAGGACAGGCCCAAAACCGCTTCTATCAGGAGCTGGAAGACTGGCTCTCCACCCTGACGGATATCGATCCGGACGAACTGGGCAACGGCACATCTGCCGATATGGCTGCGGACCTGCGCATCACGCTCGACAAGCTGCGCAAATCCATGGAAACAAAAGGCGCTGAGCCGGATGAAAATTCCAACGCCGCCATGAGCAAACTGGCAGAAGGCATTCAGGGCCTCGTCCAGCATGTGCGCTCCGAGCAGAAGATGATGCGCGAATGGGCCGAGGCCCAGTCCATGCAACAGCGCCGGATTGAACGCTTCCTGAAAACGCTCACCGCAGAGGTAGAGCGGGAGAAGGAATAAAGCATGGCTGGTGTACGCACACGCAGGTCTCAAAACAACTCAGAGGATTACTGGCCGGGTTTCGTGGACGCCATGTCCGCGCTCCTGCTGGTGTTCATCTTCCTGCTCTCCATCTTCATGATTGCGCAGTTCTTCCTCAGCCAGCAGCTGTCTGGCCGGGATAAGGTGCTCAACCGCCTCAACCAGCAAATCGCAGAGCTCACAGAGCTGCTGGCGCTGGAAAAGGCGAGTGTTGGAGATCTGGAATCCACCATCTCCTCCCTGCAACTGGGTCTGGACCAGACCGCTGAAGAACGGGATCGTCTTCAGGGCCTGCTCAACGAGCGCTCCGGCCAGATTGACGAGGCAGGTGGCGCACTGGCATCCCTGCGCGCAAAGCTGGAAGGCGAACAGCAGATCAGCGATAAGGCTCTGGCACAGGTAGAACTGCTCAACCAGCAGATCAGCGCCCTGCGCCGCCAGATCGCCGTGTTGGAAGACGCACTGGACGCCTCAGAAACACGCGACCGAGAAAGCCAGACCCGCATTGCGGACCTTGGCAAACGGCTCAACGTCGCCCTCGCCCAGCGGGTGCAGGAGCTGTCACGCTACCGTTCAGACTTCTTTGGCCGCCTGCGCGAAATCCTCGCCCAGCGCTCTGATATTGAAGTTGTCGGCGACCGTTTTGTGTTCCAGTCCGAGGTGCTGTTCTCCTCCGGTGATGACGAGGTCAACCCGCAAGGCAAAAACCAGCTGGATATCCTCGCAAGCGCCATTTTGGAACTTGAGGGACAAATCCCATCAGAGATCAACTGGGTCCTGCGCGTGGACGGCCACACAGATGCCCGCCCACTCTCCGGCACCGGTCGCCTGCGCGACAACTGGGAACTCTCAGCCGCTCGGGCTATCTCGGTGGTCAAATACCTCATTGCCAGAGGCGTGGAACCAGACCGCCTGGTCGCCGCCGGCTTCGGCGAGTTCCAACCCCTCGAAGAAGGCACCACCAATGAGGCCAACGCCAAAAACCGCCGCATCGAGCTAAAACTCACACAGCGGTAGAGACTGATAAAACTTGATAATGAAGCAGGCGTTTGAGCATCCCTCAAGCGCCTGTTTTTTTGTGCTCGTGGAAATAGGTTATATTGAGCAAAACTGCTGCCCCTCAGGGCCACTGAACAACTGATGTGCGAATAACGCCGACATTCGCTGCATCCTAATAGTTCTGCTACGCAAGATGAAACTGTAACGTAGAAGGCCTAAGCGGCCATCCAAGTACTTCTCACTGAGGTTGAAACAGGCACACCCCAAGGCTTCTACAGTCACCCTTATGAGAGATCTGGAATTACCCAACTGACCAGAAGGAACTGACGGCACCCCTCTTGTGGAGAGATGCCGTAAAGAGAATGTTCTAAACTAGATTTCGGCACAGGCAGAAAAGTAAGCATTCGCTGTCTCTAGATCAGCCAGAGGCGTGAACATTTCAAAATCAAACGGACGCCGCGCTTCGTTCTTTTGCACTTTCACAGGCCAATTCTGCGTAACAAGCGCGTCTTTACCAATCGCCACAAAATCACACTCATCTTGCAGGATCATTTTTTGTGCGATTGCAGGATCACCCAGGCCGCCATTCGCTATGACAGGTAAAGCGGTAAGATTTTTTGCATGTGCAGCTAAAGACGCTCCATGTTGAAATGCCGAGGCCTGAGCAGAAAATTCTGTAGTGTGCACGTAATCAGCACCACTCGCTTCAACCGCCTCGAAGATAACCTTTGCGTCGTCTTCTTGTCCTGCCCATTTGTGCTCGAAGTCGTTGACCTTGCTCTGTGATAGACGTACGCCAACCGTAAAGTCGCCCCCGACAGCATCACGAACAGCTTCTAGAACCTCGCATGTCAGTCGTGCGCGTTCAAATATGCCTTGGCCGTATTGGTCACCACGCTGGTTTGCGTAATCGGTTAGGAACTGATCCAAAAGATAGCCGTTGGCACTGTGAATCTCGACCCCATCTGCACCAGCTTCCTGAGCACGTTTAGCCGAGTCTGCAAAACCGCAAATTGCAGTCTTAATCTCAGAAACCGTCATTTCGGAAGGGGTAGGATACATACCAGACCCCCGATAGAACTCCATTTGATGACCTTTAGGCTGTACGGGGGAAGGGCCACGTGTCTCATTAGAGAAGCGATTAAATTGAGACAGGGCACCAGCATGCATTAATTGCATAATTATTTTTGCGCCTGTTGCCTTCACGCCTTTGATTAACTCAGCCCAACTTGCAGCTTGCGTTTTATCAGTGATCCCCGGCTGGAACTCGTATCCCTGACTAAAGTGTTGGTCAGTGTAGACACCCTCGGTAATGATTGCTCCAAAGCCGCCCTTGCCAAATCTCTCATAATACGGCTGCATAAGAGGGCCAACGCAGCCTGAAGCACTTGCACTGACGCGCGTCATTGGAGCGACAAGAGTTCGGTTGCGTAGCTCTAGCTTCCCAAGTTTTGCGCTTTCGAATAACTGAGAGTAGGTCATGGTATCTCCGTTTGCTGGTAGTCAATCGGGTATACCTCTTCCTGCTAGTATGTTAATTGGATGCAATGACTAATCACCTTTTCCAATTCGTTATATAATGACAAGCGAGAACCTATCAGATCTACTCGGTATTTTTCGGGTTGTTGTTGACTCTGGAAGCTTTTCAGCTGCCGGACGCATTCTCAATATCTCACCTGCCTGGGTTGCCAAGCAGGTTACCCGGTTAGAGGCTGTTTTAGGCGCTAGCTTATTGATCCGATCAACCCGTGCTTTGCGTCTTACAGACGCCGGGCAGGAATGCTACCGAACCGCAAGTATTGTTGCTGATGAGCTGACATGGTTGAAGGACAAGCTTTGTGCAGACTCGAAGGCCATCACGGGCGTTGTACGGCTCAATGTGCCCTCAATAATTGCTCAAGATGTTATAGCTGAGCACATTTCTGAGTTTCAGATGAAATATCCGAGCATAAAACTGGACATAGTTGTATCTGATAGCTTTTCTGATGTCTTGAATGAGGATGTTGATATCATTTTTAGGGTCTCCAGAGCCCTTGAAGACAGTACAGCTGTTACACAGCAAGTTTCGTTCGTGCCACGAGTACTTTGCGCCTCAAAAGACTACCTCTCCCGTACTCCCAAAATTGAAACAAGCCATGACGTGAAAGGCCATAAAGCTCTTGTGTTCGATAGCCCTCAGAGTTCTTCTGAGTGGTTTTTGCGCTGTCGCGAGGGGCAGGATTGGATTGCGCCAAACGTCGTGCTGCGTGCCAATAATAGTTTTGTTTTAAAACGAGCAGCGATCAGCGGCGCGGGTATCGCTTTTCTGCCTAAAGTGATTGTAGAAAGTGAACTAAGAACTGGTCAGCTGATCCATTTAGACCAAATAGAAGATGCTGACCCCTTTAAATTGTTCTTATTGCGCGCGCCCAGAAAACATCTTCCCAAGCGTGTTCAAATTGCATGGCGCTTTTTTGCCCAAGCTTGCAAAGACAAAACATAATGGGTGTAGCGCAGCAGTTGTGATGGAATGGCTGCCTCACCTACAACACTCTCAGGTCAAATTGACTTATTTATCCCTTAAGTACTGACGTCACACACTCATTGATCGTTTTTGTACTAGCACCATAAGCACGACAATGCTTTATGTTAGCTTCAACACAATGATAAGGTAGACTAAATCAATGGCAGATCGTTTTGAACGCCACCGCCAAGCGTGGACCCCTGAGGAAATTCGGAAGCTGCATTTGCTGGCGACAAAGGGGATGAGTTTAAAGGCCATAGCCAAAGCTCTCACGCGTTCTGAAGAATCCACCAAGAATAGAGCGAAGCAAGAAAAACTGAAGATCTCAAAAGCCCGCTGATTTCTTACGATCAGACTTTCACAAAAGATACTTTCATGTCAGCCTCCGCTTAATTGATACTCAAAGCCCACGTCACCCCACTCACGGACACTTCCTGCCCTCAATCCGGCTATCACACACCTTCACACGGGACAGATAAGCCGACCACTTCGCAATATCTGCCTCTCCCACGTTTGAGCGCCAGGACTTGATGGTGAAGTAGGTACTGTCATTACCCACAATAACCTTGGTCAGCACTGTCTCACTTTTGGAAGCTGGTGTGGTGGTGCAGCTGGTAAGAAAGAGGCCAAACTCGTAGCCATTCTCACGCCCCTTCTCACGAGGCGCCCATCTTGCTGCTTGCAGATAGGACTCTTCACCTGCGTATATTGCTTCTCCAGTACCTTCATTGGTACTCGCCGGGAAAAATGAATCTGAACGGTCACCATATCCTTCCAGTTCTTCAGAGATTGTCCGCGAGGGATCATCTCGGAAACCAGCAGACCATTCTTGTTTTGTGAAAAGGCAACCTTGTAGCCCTCAGGCATCCCCACCAGAAGGTTCTCGTCCTTCAGGCCAGAAGCAAACGAAACACCACTTGCAACAAGTAATGCAAATACAGCACCAAGCAATCTACGCATAAGAGCAACTATCCAAACAATCAGGAAATGAAGTGATGCTACATCATAGCCTCAAACCTCAACAAGGGGAGTAACTTCCCTGATGGAGGAGGCCAGCGTTCAGCCAACGAATGTACGCCATTCCGACCTGTATAGCGCAATCAACATAGCAACGCGGCCAGAACGTAAAAAACGCAAAATAACGCAAAGTTTCACATAGTAGCGCAAACACGAAAAAAGCCGCTCCCAGCAGGCAGCGGCTTTTCATGTTATCCAACAAAGGCAGGGCAAGCTCTTTTAGAGTTATGCCCCTTCCAAGCGCGTTCCATTTGATTGAGTCCAATCAAATGATAAGAATTCGCGCTAAAGACGCTCTTAGCGCTCGTCTTCGTCCTCATCACTGTCACCGGTAGATTTGAAGTTCGCGAACACAGCATCTGCATCCACGGCTTCTTCAACTTCACGGGTCTTCGGCGCAGGTGTCGCAAACGCAGCAGCCATTGCTTCTTCGCTTGTTGTTTCATCAACAGGCAGAAGGGATTGCGGCTCTTCACCTTCAATCGGTTTCGGAGCGTTCTTCGCAGCTTTCTCAACTTCGATGTCCAGCTCAATCTGAGAACTCAAACCCAGAGTGACCGGATCCATCGGATCAAGATGCGCAGAGTTCCAATGCGTTCTCGTACGAATTGCTTCAATCGTCGGCTTGGTTGTGCCAACAAGACGCATGATCTGAGCATCAAGCAGCTCAGGATGGTAGCGTACAAGCCACAAAATTGCGTTCGGACGATCCTGACGACGAGAAACAGGGGTGTAACGAGGACCTTTGCGCTTGTTCTCTGGAACACGCACTTTGGACTCGAAAATCTGCATACGGTAGCGCGGATCGTTCGACGCTTTTTCAATTTCGTCACGGGTCAGCTGACCTGCCAGAACAGGGTCCATACCCTTGATGCCCTGAGCAGCTTCACCATCAGCGATCGCCTTCACTTCAAGCGGATGCAGCTTACAAAACGCAGCAATCTGATCAAAGCCAAGAGCGGTGTTATCTACCAACCATACGGCTGTTGCCTTTGGCATAAGCGGCGCGTTGGACATTGTATAAATCCCTCCTGAGTGCTCCACAGCCTAATCAAAGGTGGCGAAGCCGAATTCCATAAGAGTTTTTGGGAAACTTGAGCGCACTATACGCTCACATTTTCCCAAAAGCAAACCAGATCAACACGGGCCTCCACCATCTTTAGGAAACCTGTGAGAATTCAAAACCGGCCTATGCACTTTCCCTAGGCAACCTTGAGGATGATCTTTCCGATATGGCCGGAACCTTCCATCCTGTCATGCGCGGCCTTTACATCGCTGATATCAAAGACCTTATCCAAAACCACCTTAACGCGGCTGGTCTCCAGCAATGGCCAGACCTTCTCACGAAGAGCATCAGCGATCTGACCTTTATACGCGTTGGTCCGTGGTCGCAGTGTTGAACCGGTGTGCGTCAGCCGCTTCATCATTAATCGGCTAAAGTTGACATTCTCCGAAGGCCCATGAAGCGTCGCAATCTGGCAGATACGCCCGTCAACTGCTGCAACAATCCAGTTCTTCTCAACATAATCACCACCAACCATATCAAGGATCACTTCAACCCCCTGCTTAGATGTGATGTTACCAATCTCTTTCACAAAATCGGTCGTCCGGTAGTTGATCACATAGTCCGCCCCAAGCTCGCGAACCGCCTGTGCCTTCTCATCAGACCCAACCGTCGTAAACACCTCAGCACCGAAGGCCTTCGCCAATTGAATGGCTGTTGTCCCGATCCCGGAAGACCCGCCATGAACAAGGAACTTCTCACCAGACTGAAGCCCCAAACGGTCAAACACATTGGACCACACCGTAAAGAAAGTCTCCGGAATGCCGGCAGCTTCCTCCATAGATATCCCCGCAGGCACATGCAGAACATGCGCAGCAGGCGCAACACAATACTGCGCATACCCACCACCCGGCGTCAGCGCACAAACCCGCTCTCCCAAGCTGTGAGAAGCAACACCTTCTCCCAACTCCACAACTTCACCAGAAACTTCCAATCCCAGCAAAGGAGAAGCCCCGGGAGGTGGCGGATATGCTCCCGTCCGCTGAATGACATCCGGACGATTTACCCCCGCTGCATGAACCTTGATCAGCACCTCGCCGACACCAGGCCTGGGGACTTCAACCTCTGCAATTTCAAGGACTTCCGAACCCCCGACACCGTTCATTACAACGGCTTTCATTTGTGCTGAACGATCATCTATTGTCATAAGCTGCCTCGATTTTTGCAAATAGCGAAACTGCTGCTTGCTCACCTTCTCAATTAGGTAAAGAATAGTAGCCAACAAGTGCCCGTCTACCCCACCAAAGGTGAATTCTCGCTTTTTTGATATCGAGAATTCCCCAAGGCAAACACAAGGAGTACATAACGCTATGGGTTTATTCGATGATGATGACACACCTCGCCCAGCAACCTCCGGGGTAATAGTGGGAGAGCCCCTCACGAACCTCTCAATCCACGAATTAAATGAGCGTCTTGAGCAGCTTAAGGCAGAGATCGTGCGCGTTGAGAATGAGATCGAAACAAAATCAAGCGCCAACTCATCAGCCGAAAGCTTCTTTAAGTAATCAAACAAAGTTTAAAACAAAAACTTACTCAAATTCATATAAATGCAAGCTACAAATTGTAAATAAATGAATTGGATACTTATGGTTTACGTATCGTTAACCATTTTAAATTAGAACTTAGTTATTCCAGTTGATCTGGAACCAGAGTGAACATTCACTCTGCTTGACGCCTCCCTGTTAAAACACCTCAGAGCCGCACCGATGCGGCTCTTTTTTTCTGCTCAGGCAACACCCTGCCCCGGTTTAATCACTCTATTCACAACCATGAGTTGGCACGGGCTTTGCTCCACTCAGATTGAAGTAAGATCTCTTGCTCCATTTCGAGACAGTTTTATTCTTTCCAAAAGGCTCACTTCAATTTTCGAGCCGTAATTGTTTCAGACTGGGATCTTAAAGGACGCGAGTGAGAGAAACCTAACGCAGTTATTGAAGGGATTTTTAAGATGGGTGAATTCAAAACTGAAACAGGGCCAGAGAACACCTTCAACTTCGCTCAACGGCTCATGTCCTCCCAAAACTTCACGGAGCTTTTCCGCGAAGGGATGGGCCTTATTGAAGACACTGCATCCTATCTTGATGGTCCGGGAAGAAAACAGAGCAAAGCTCTTGGCTCCGCCGCTTCTCTCGCTTACGCAACCGAGTCCATGCGCCTCACCACCCGCCTCATGCAGATGGCCTCCTGGCTTCTGCTGCAACGGGCAGTAAATGACGGTGAGATTGTACAAGCAGAAGCTCAGAATGAGAAAAACAAGATCCGCGTCGATAATGCGACCAAGGAAATGCAGAACCCGGCCTGGCCAGACCTGCCTGAAACACTTCGCACCCTGATCGAAACCTCATTCCACCTGCAAAGACGCATCAAGCACGTCGATAGCATGCTCAAGGAGGAGCTCCTGCGCGAGCAAGCGGCAAACACTTCCAATCCAGTGGGTGATCAGCTCTCTCAAATCACAGCAGCGTTTAAATAGCCTGATAAGTTTCGCTAGCGTCAAACTCCGCTAGCAACCCTGCGCACTCCTCAAACGCGCACAAAAAAACCCGAAGCAAACGCTTCGGGTTTTTTAATTTCGCAAACTTCAGAGCAATTATTTGCCCAGGAAGCCACCAAACTTGTTGGTGAAGCGGGACACGCGACCGCCACGGTCCATGAGCTGACGGTCACCACCAGTCCATGCTGGGTGGGAGCTCGGATCGATGTCGAGCTGCAGGGTGTCACCTTCTTTACCGTAAGTAGAACGGGTGGTGAATTCGGAACCATCAACGAGTTTTACAGTGATGGTGTGGTAATCTGGATGAATGTCCTGTTTCATGACTAAACTGTCCTGTCAGCAACGGCTGAGCCGCCTCAATCAAAAGATGGGCTTAGGGCTGGCCTGAAGCATCGGTAGAAAGAAGCCGCACTTTTCCAAGAACGGCGCAATTGTGAAGGCGTCTATACCCCATCCAAACCGAGGAAACAAGAGGGTACAGCCCGCAGAAAACCAGAGAAAGCGCTTGCAATTAAAACTATCGGGACACATCTACTGCATCATACGATAAACTTAAATGATTTCGCAGATATCCGGGGGTGGCATGAGCCAGCAGGACTCAAACAATCGGGAAAAGACCTTGCGTCCACTCGCAACACTTTTCCCTTATCTTTTAAGGCACAAAGCCCGTCTGGTTCTGGCAACCTTTGCTCTGCTGGCGGCAGCTGGCCTCACTTTGGTACTGCCAATTGCCGTCCGCTACATGGTTGACTACGGTTTTACCGGCGACAACCCCAACTTGATTGACGATTATTTCATTGTCATTATTTTTGTAATCGCGCTACTCGCCCTCACCAGCTCTCTTCGTTACTACATGGTCATGATGATTGGTGAGCGAGTCGTAGCGGACTTACGCTCTGACGTGTTCCGTCACCTCACTTATTTATCCCCCTCATTCTACGACAAAACAAAGTCCGGTGAGATCATTTCGCGCCTGACAGCCGATACAACCCTCATTCAGTCAGCATTCGGAGCCAGCGCATCTATTGCTCTTCGACACTTGCTGATGTTCGCTGGTTCGACGACCCTGATGGTCATCACCAGCCCGCGCCTCTCCTTGTTTGTGCTGCTTGCGATCCCACTCATTGTCTTGCCTCTGCTTGGCTTTGGCCGTGCGGTTCGCAACAGAACCAGCCATGCGCAATCCACTCTGGCAAACGCAATTGCTTATGCAACAGAAGCACTTGGTTCCATTCGCACACTGCAGGCTTTCACCAATGAAAAGAGCGTTTCAGATCGCTTTGCAGGAGATATCGAGACAACCTATGAAGTTGCTCTCATTGCCACCCGCGCCCGCGCATTCCTGATCGCTACAATCATCCTGATCATCGCCTCAAGCATTGTGGCAGTACTCTGGGTTGGCGCACTGGACGTGATTGATGGCCGTATGAGTGGCGGTCAGCTCACACAGTTCCTCATCTATTCCATCATTGCTGCCGGGGCTATGAGCGAACTCTCTCAGGTATGGGGCGAACTGGCAAAAGCCGCTGGCGCAGCAGACCGCATTACAGGACTGTTGCATGTCCCATCCGAAATCAATGCACCAGCCAATCCAGTCACTCTCCCCTCTCCTGCCATTGGCGAGCTTGAGTTTGATGATATCGACTTCCATTACCCAACAGCAAAAGAAGCTGGCGTCCTGGAGGGCTTGAACCTCTCCGTCAAGAAGGGCGAAACAGTTGCTATTGTCGGCCCAAGTGGCGCAGGCAAGTCCACGCTGTTCCAGCTCTTGATGCGATACTACGATCCGGTTGCAGGTAAGGTCACACTCGACGGCATCGAACTAAACTCTGCTGATCCAAGAGACTTACGCGAGCACATCGCTCTGGTCCCTCAGGACACCGCTATTTTCGGTAGCTCAATTGCAGAAAACATCGCATTTGGCAAAGAGATCGCGTCCAGAGAGCAAATTGTTGAAGCTGCGAAGTTCGCGTTGGCTGATGACTTCATCAACAACATGAAAAACGGCTATGACACACTCATTGGCGAGCGCGGAGTAACTCTCTCTGGAGGCCAACGACAGCGCATAGCGATCGCTCGTGCCATTCTGAAAGACGCCCCTGTTTTGCTGCTGGACGAAGCCACCAGCGCACTGGATGCCGAAAGCGAGACCATTGTCCAAAAAGCCCTCGATAAGCTTATGGAAGGCCGAACCACACTGATTATCGCACATCGTCTGGCAACGGTCCTCAAAGCAGATCGTATCGTTGTGATGGACGGCGGAAAAATCGTGGAAGAAGGCACCCACGACACACTGGTCGCTCAAAACGGCCTTTATGCAAAACTCGCCAGAATGCAATTTGAGATTGGAGCAGAAGCGCTCAACTCTCAGGAAAAAGCAAGCTAGAGCGCACTCCAGACAAGCGTATCTGGCTTTCAGACAAAACACTCATAAAAAAAGCCGCGCTTGCATCAAGCGCGGCTTTTTCAATTCTATCTGCGAAGCTTACTCAGGCTCACTCACATCCACTGTATAGTTCAGCGGCATGCGCGCACCATCAGCAAAAATGGTCTGCCCGGAAACATAACTTGCATCTTCTGAAGCAAGGAACGCAGCAATGCTCGCCACTTCAGCAGGTTGTCCCAAACGACCAAGCGGCGTCCGGGAAAGAACCGTTTCCATCTTGCTCGCATCCTGCACAACGCTCTTGAGCATCTGTGTCTCAATGGAACCAGGCCCAATACCGTTTACACGAATGCCGTGCTTTGCCAACGCCACAGCCGAAACATGCGTCAGCTGGTTCAAGCCACCCTTGGAGATCGTATAAGGAACTTGATCAGGGATCGCCAAAACACTGTTTACGGAGCTGATATTGATGATTGAGCCAGCAGAACCGCCCTCTTCAACTTTCTCGACCATATGCCGTGCAACAGCTTGAGAGCACAGGAATGCCCCCTTCAAGTTGACACGTAAAACCCGGTCAAAATCATCTTCAGAAAGCTGAAGAAAATCACCAGCTGCTGTAATGCCAGCGTTATTAACCAGCACATCAATGTCGCCAAACTCATCCAGAGTGTTTGCAACCATATTGCGCACATCAAGGCGAACGCTGACGTCGCAATGGCAGAACGCCACATGCCCAAACTCGGAAAGAGCTTCCTGAGCCGCTTCACCGGCCCGCTCATCGGAGTCGGAGATCATGACTTTGGCGCCATCTTGCAAAAAACGCTGCGCAATAGCGTAACCGATGCCTTGAGCGCCACCGGTTACAATCGCAACTTTCTTCTCTAGTTTCACTTTGAAGATACCTCTGGCAATGCCGAAATTTCGCCGACCATAATCTCAAAGCCTAAACATGTCGATGCACTTCTCCAGTAAAACTGCTTAGTTCCTCTGAATTTAGCTAACAGATGCCACCCCACGAACAGAGATCGCTTCAGCAATTTCCTCGAGAATAGCAGGGTCATCAATTGTTGCTGGCATCTTGAACTCTTCGCCATCTGCAATCTTCCGCATGGTCGCTCGAAGGATCTTGCCAGACCGCGTTTTGGGAAGGCGCTCAACGGTAATCGCCAGCTTAAAGGCAGCAACAGGACCAACTTTTTCACGCACCAAAGCAACCAGCTCTTTCTCAATCACAGCAGTTTGTTTTTCAACGCCACTCTTCAAAACGACAAAACCACATGGCAACTGGCCCTTGAGATTGTCGGCAATCCCAATCACGGCACACTCAGCCACATCCGGGTGCTCAGAAAGAACTTCCTCCATGCCACCCGTAGACAAGCGGTGCCCGGCCACGTTGATGATGTCATCGGTACGAGCCATGATGAAGAGATAACCGTCATCATCCATAAGACCGGCATCTGCCGTCTTGTAATAGCCGGGGAACTCTGTGAGATACGCTTCCTTGAACCGATCATCAGCATTCCAAAGAGTTGGCAGCGATCCCGGCGGCATCGGCAGCTTCACGACAATATTGCCTAGCTCCCCCGCTCCAAGCTCATTCCCTTCGTCATCCAGCACATGCATATCATATCCCGGCATTGGGACAGTGGAACTACCCAGCTTGATAGGCAGCTTACCAAGGCCAAGAGGGTTACCAGCGATGCACCAGCCAGTCTCTGTCTGCCACCAATGATCGATGACAGGTACACCGAGCAGGTTTTCTGCCCATAAAATTGTATCCGGATCAGCTCGCTCTCCTGCAAGGAACAGCGACCGCAGGCCAGCAATGCTGTACTTCGCCAGCTCTTTACCTTCCGGATCTTCTTTCTTGATCGCCCGGAAAGCGGTCGGTGCGGTAAACAGTGAAACCACGGAATGCTCTGAGATCACCCGCCAGAACGCGCCAGCATCCGGTGTTCCAACCGGCTTACCTTCATAAAGAATAGTCGCGGCCCCATGAAGCAGTGGCGCATAAACGATGTAAGAGTGGCCAACCACCCAACCCACATCAGACGCAGCCCAGAACACTTCACCCGGATCAATACCGTAGAGGTTTTCCATGGACCACTTGAGGGCAACCATATGCCCGCCATTGTCACGCACCACGCCTTTCGGCTGTCCGGTCGTACCAGAAGTGTAGAGCACGTAAAGTGGATCAGTCGCAGCAACAGAAACACATTCAGTGGTCATCTTCTCGGCCACCGCAGTCTCCATCAGCGCGTCCAGATCAAAGTCACGGCCTTCAATGAGGCCAGCAACCTTTTGCTCGCGTTGCTGAATAAAGCAGAAATCAGGTTTATGGGAGGACAGTTCAATGGCGCGGTCCAGCAGCGGCTTATATTCAACCACACGCCCCGGCTCGATGCCACAGGACGCGCTGATGATAGCCTGAGGCTTACAATCCTCGATACGAACAGCAAGCTCTTGAGCCGCAAAACCGCCAAATACAACAGAGTGGATCGCACCAAGCCGCGCGCAGGCGAGCATCGCAAACGTCGCTTCAGGGATCATCGGCATATAGATCAGCACCATGGTGCCTTTTTCAACGCCCTTCTCACGCAGCAGCGCTGCCATAGCTCCCACTTGCTCTTGCACATCAAGATACGTGTAGGTGCGCTTCTCACCAGTAACAGCACTGTCGTAAATGATCGCTGGCTGTCCCGGACGGCCATGCTCTACGTGGCGATCAACACAGTTGTAGCAGGTGTTGCACTCACCGCCGACAAACCATCGTCCATATGTGCCTTGCGAAGCATCGAATGTCTTGGTGTAGGGCGAGAACCAGTCAATGCCCTTAGCAGCTTCATCCCAGAAGGCTTCTTTGTTTTCTTTCCATCCATTGTAGATGTCGTGGTATCGGCTTGTCATAGCTGCTCTCCTCCCATGCACCCCTGCATAGTACCTGTCCACAGGTTCGGCTAAGACTGGGCCCTGAATGCCCTAAAGGCAAGTTTTGCTATATTAGAAAATCGGCTTATAACTAAAGATGACCATATAGTTTTCAACCCGCCTATTTCTTAGTTTCCTCTTAAATAAAAAGGACTTGCCTGCACTCCTGCGGGAAACAAATCATGCTGCCAATTACTGATCCCTTCTTCTACCTCTGTGCAATACCTGCTGTTTTCATTGTTGGCATGGCCAAAGGAGGATTCGGAGGCGGCCTCGCCCTTGTCGGTGTGCCGCTTATGTCATTGGCAATTCCACCTGTGCAGGCAGCAGGAATACTCCTCCCAATCCTGCTGGTCATGGACGCAGTCGGACTTTTCTCATACAGGGCAATCTTTTGCAGGAAAACACTGGCCATTCTTATACCAGCTGGCCTGACAGGAACTCTGATCGGCTATTTTGCGGCAGCCTACATCTCTGAAACCCACATCAGACTGGTCACTGGCGCAATCGCTTTGGTCTTTGTGCTCGATTATTGGTTCAACAATAAAGCCAACAAACCGCCAAAGCCGCAGAATGTTCTTTTAGGAGGGTTCTGGGGCACAGTTTCTGGCGTCACCAGTTTCATCGCACATGCAGGCGGAGCCCCATTTCAAATGTATGTCTTGCCGCTCAGACTGGCACCACCAGTCATGGCAGGTACCGCAGTCATCTTCTTTTCGGTCGTAAATTTCTCAAAAGTGCTGCCTTACTTCGCCCTTGGACAGTTTGACGCCAAAAACATCGCGACATCTCTTGTATTGCTACCGCTCGCCCCTCTGGCGACACTGGCAGGAATCAAGATCGTAAAACACATCAACAAAGAGCTGTTCTACAAGATCACGTATGCAGCCCTGTTTGTTATCGCACTCAAACTGATTTGGGATGGCGCATCAGGCTTTTAAGGCGTGTTATACGGTGGAGAGAAAGGATGTAGCATAAGCCATCAACTACGTGAGTATCAGTCGCGCTCACCCAAGCCGTGGTAAAGCACACTCTTGATCATGTCGATTGGCCCGTCGACCTCAAAAGCAGCATCCGGCATTGTCTTCCAGGTCACTCGGTTATGAAAGAAACCAGAGGGATCAGTCAGATCCAGATCTCCACGCGCGGGCGAAACAATCCGATACCGAACTTGCTTTGCATTATAGGCATCTGATGGATTGCCTGCATATTCTGAGCTTGGCGGCTGCCCTTCGACCCACGAGAAGAAATAAGTCCGCAGCTGATCTGCCATACTGCCTGTCGAATTGAGCTGACCGAAGTTGAGTTGGAGCCCGACAACCAGACAAACAGCTGTCGATATGGCCCAAAGATACCAATGATCCCGGAAGTGATTCAAAATGACTGCACGATTGAGATACAGCTGGATCAGAACAGGGAACGCCACCAACAAAACAAACCACTGCGCATCCTGTGATCGTTGTGGTCCGAGGGTGAAAATATAACCCGTCAGAGCCACGGTAATCGCGCAGAAAACCACGCCAAAGAATAAGGCGATCTTCCCCTGTCGATTTGGTGTCACTACGGTCATGCGAGCCCTGCTTGTTCATCACTCGCCGTATCAAACGGGTCGCGATTTATTCTTTTATCAGACAGGTCTACATTACAAATCGAAAGGCAAACGGGGAAGACTTCTGAGGTGTTGCAAATTGTCGCGAGCGTTTGTCTTGCCCAAAAACGCAACAAGATTTCACCTTTGCCGTTAAGTTAAGGCACCAGTTGCAACCACCGCATTTAAATTCGCCGAATATATCGACACCAATCCACAAAACATCTCAAAAATACTTATAGATGAAAGTCTAATAACAAGAAGACCCTCAGACTAACATCTAAGTCACCTGAACTACCCCCTGCGTCTATACTCAGATATATCAAAATATGCGACACTCTTAATTCCAAGCTCTTCATCGGAGCCAATAACTATCTTGGGAAAGCTGATAGCCAGCTCAACGGATCTTCGCAGTTCTCTTGAGCGGAAGTTGAATGCCTGGGGAATTTCATGAAAAACAATAGTCCAAACACATCATATTTCGACAAAGACCTCCCAAAAACTGAAGCAAATTACACGCCATTAAGCCCACTCAGTTTTTTGGAGAGAGCTGCAAAAGTTTTTCCAAGCCACACAGCCATCATTCACGGCAAGATTCGCAGGTCCTATAAGGAGTTCTATGAGCGCTCTATTAAACTCGCGAGCGCCCTGGAAAAGCGTGGTATCGACAAGAATGACTGCGTGTCTGTCATGCTGCCCAACACACCACCCATGCTTGAAGTTCATTACGGCGTACCAATGGCTGGAGCCGTTCTCCACGCACTCAACACCCGCCTCGATGCCGCTATCATCGCATTCCAGCTAGACCATGCAGAGAGCAAGCTCGTAATCGTTGATCGTGAGTTCTCGAAAGTCATGGCCGAAGCATTGGAACTGGCAGCGGTGAAGCCGGAAGTGGTGCTTTACGACGACAAAGAATTCCCTCAATCAGCGCCTGCAATTGGAGAGTTGGAGTACGAGGAGCTGATTGCCAGCGGTTCCGCTGATTTTGACTGGCAACTTCCCGCGGATGAATGGGATGCAATCACGCTCAACTACACGTCGGGTACAACAGGAAACCCGAAAGGCGTCGTTTATCATCATCGTGGTGCCTACCTGCTCGCACAGGCAAACATCATCACCGCAGCCATGGGCAAAAAGCCGGTCTACCTCTGGACACTGCCAATGTTCCACTGCAATGGCTGGTGTTTTCCATGGGCTTTGTCCCTCGTTGCCGGAACGCATGTCTGTCTCCGTCAAGTACGACAAGCCCCTATCTGGAATGCCTTGGCAGATGAGAAAGTCACGCACCTCTGCGGTGCTCCAATCGTGATGTCCACGCTGCTCAACACCCCCGAGGACCAAAAGCGCAAACTCACCCATGATGTCGAGTTTTTCACCGCCGCAGCACCACCGCCTGAAGCTGTTCTTGCAGCTATGGCAGAGGAAGGCTTCAATGTTACCCATCTCTATGGGCTGACAGAAGTCTATGGCCCAGCCGTCGTCAACGAATGGCACGACCATTGGAATGAACTTCCAACATCAGAACAAGCTGCATTGAAAGCCAGACAAGGCGTCAATTACGTCGCTTTGCAGGATCTCGCTGTTCTCGACCCCGAAACCATGAAGCCAGTCCCTGCTGATGGAGAAACCATTGGCGAGGTCATGTTCAAAGGCAATGTCGTAATGAAAGGGTACCTGAAGAACCCCTCAGCAACACAGGAAGCCTTCAACGGCGGTTGGTTTCACTCAGGTGACTTGGGCGTTCAGCATGAAGATGGATACGTCCAGCTCAAAGACCGCTCCAAAGACATCATCATCTCAGGAGGTGAAAACATCTCATCCATTGAGATCGAGGAGGTCCTCTACAAACACCCGGAAATCTCCGCAGCAGCAGTGGTTGCCCGTCCCGATGACAAATGGGGGGAAACTCCCTGTGCGTTTGTGGAGCTGAAAGAGAACAGCAGTGTGACGGAAGACGATATCGTAACCTACTGCAAACAGCATCTGGCCAGCTTCAAATCACCAAGAACTGTTGTCTTCACAGACCTGCCGAAAACCTCAACAGGCAAGATCCAGAAGTTCGTACTGCGCGAGGAAGCAAAAAAGATCGGCTGACCCAAAACAAAAAATGCGCCGCTAAAAGCGACGCATTCTCTATTCGGTTAAGAAAAAGGAAGCTACCCTGTCACTCGTATTCGCGAGATCTCATCCTTAAGCTTCAACTTTTGCCTTTTTAAATTGCCTAGTTCGATCTCATCCATCGATGGATGGTGCTTGGCTGTTTCCAGCTCCCTCTCAATGGTAGCATGGCGGCGTTCCAGCTCAGTCAAATGCTCACGGATGGACATAGGTTTTGATCCTCCTACATTGTCTCTGTTACAGGTGGATGATGGCACCATTTTATTGAGTTGTCGAACTATGATTAGCTGTTTTTTTGGGGCCTCTACAACGCGAGATCGCTAATTCATGAAAAACTTAGGGAACTTATAAATGACCCAGTAAATTTAATGGGTTTCATATTCCACTCAAAAGAGAACTTCACTAAGTATTCAACCCTATATATACGCTGCGTAAATCCGTCATGAGACAACACTTCCTGTAAAAATCGAGAGACTCTTGTTCATCACCGCTGCACATTCGGTATACTGTTGCCGAGCGGTGAATTGCGACAACGCGCCCCACCAGATTTGATCAATGATGGGTCTCGTTGCACACAGACCGATATGTGTCATGTGAGGACAAAACGATGACGGAAGATACTCTCGATCAGGATAGCAAGCGTTCCGAGCTCGCTGAGTTGCGACAGGAGCATCGGGATCTTGATCATTCCATCGAAGCGCTCATTGAAACGGGACGGGCAGATGTTCTCCAGCTGCAACGCTTAAAGAAGAAAAAACTGATGCTAAGAGATCAGATTCAGGTGCTGGAAACACAGCTCTTGCCTGACATTATTGCCTAAATTAGAGGCAGAGCTCTAACCTTCGTATACTATTGGCATTTCTTGTTGTAATTGGCTTGAAACACGCCGTGTTATTTCTATAATCCGCGCTTTCTTCCCAGACGCTCAGAGGGTGCCCGTTTTATGAACCGCACAGACCAGCCAGAAGTCGCTATCATCATGGGAAGCCAATCCGATTGGCCAACCATGAAAAATGCTGCAGATACGCTAGAAGCACTGGGAGTTTCCTATGATGCTCGCATCGTCTCAGCCCACCGCACCCCGGACCGTCTGGTAGAGTTTTCCAAAACAGCAAAAGAGAACGGCTTCAAGGTTGTTATCGCTGGCGCTGGCGGAGCAGCCCACCTTCCGGGTATGGCTGCATCCATGACACCGCTGCCAGTGTTTGGTGTTCCAATTGAGTCGCGCGCCCTGAAGGGACAGGACAGCCTCCTTTCCATCGTTCAAATGCCAGCAGGCATTCCAGTCGGCACTCTTGCTATTGGTCGTGCAGGTGCCGTCAACGCAGCATTAATGGCTGCCGCTGTTTTGGCACTCAACAATCCGGAGATCGCTGCCAACTTGGATGACTGGCGCGAAAAGCAAAGTCAGGCTGTGGCAGAGAAGCCAGTCAACCCGGAAGAGTAAGAGTTTCAGAGGCGCCCACTTGCAGGCGCCTCATTTGTTTCAAGCCGCCCCTAACATCTGGCCCCTAACATCTGGAAAGTTTTCGAAATGGGTTCCACACTACGTCCTGGCGACACGATTGGTATTTTGGGTGGAGGCCAGCTTGGCCGCATGATCGCGCAAGCTGCCAGCAGGATGGGCCTGAAGTGCCATATTTATTGCCCGGATGAAAACAGCCCTGCTTTTGAGGTCTCAGAAAAGAAGACCGTTGCGGCCTACGAAGACGAACAAGCACTCACCCAGTTTGCGAAAAGCGTTTCAGTCGTCACTTATGAGTTCGAAAATGTCCCCGGCGAGACAGCCCGCATTCTGGAGCAGTTTGTTCCAGTTCGCCCCGGTCCACGTGCACTGAAAGTTTCCCAAGATCGCCTGGCAGAAAAGACATTCCTTTCAGAAAAAGCGGCAACAAAGGTCGCTCCCTTCATAAAAGTCGACACGCAGGCAGAGCTGGAAGCTGCGCTCATGGAGTTGGGCGGTCAGGGTGTACTGAAAACGCGCCGTTTTGGATATGATGGCAAAGGCCAGATCATGATCCGTACACCTGAGGATATCGAAGGCGCCATGAGCAAGCTTGGCAATCAGCCATCTATCCTTGAAGGCATCGTCCCGTTTGAAAAAGAGATTTCCATCATCGTCGCTCGTGGCGTGGATGGGACGGTCAAATGCTATGATCCGGCGGACAACTACCACAAGAACCACATTCTGAAGACCTCTAGCGTACCTGCAGACATCCCGGCAGAAACCGCTCAGGAAGCCATCGATATGGCAACCCGCATCGCTGTTGCGCTCGATTATATCGGAGTGATGGGTGTAGAACTGTTTGTCGTCAGAGACGGCGAGGCTACAGAGCTGAAGGTCAATGAAATAGCGCCACGCGTTCACAATTCAGGTCACTGGACAGAAGACGCTTGTCCGGTTTCTCAATTTGAACAGCATGTTCGCGCTGTTGCAGGCTGGCCACTTGGCAGGCCAACCCGAGCACACAATGTCATCATGGAAAACCTGATTGGTGATGATGTCAACTCATGGGAATCAGCACTTCTGGAGCCAAACGCTCGTCTGACGCTCTACGGTAAAGCAGAGACACGGGAAGGCCGCAAGATGGGCCACATCAACCGCCTCTCCCCAAAATCCTGATCGCGTTATCCTACAAAGAAAAAGCCCCAAAGATCTAATCATCTTCGGGGCTTTCATTTAATTGAACCAGACTATCCTAGCCTAACCAGACCAAGTTGATCACGTTTCTGGAACCGGATCAGCAACAGGATGCCGGTGATAAAGAGACCACTGGCCAAACCAACCCAGATCCCTTCTGGGCCCCAATTAAAGGTGAACGCCATCACGTAGGAAAGCGGCACCCCAATAATCCAGTAACCAATCACCGCAATCACCATTGGTATTCGCGTATCGGAAAGACCGCGCAGAACACCGCCAGCAACCACCTGAATACCATCAACAACCATATACACCGCTGCAATAAAGACCAGCGGTACGCCAAGGCGGATTACATCGGCTGCGTCCGGATTGCTGGTGTCCAGATAGAAGGAAATCAGCGTGTCAGGGATCGCAACAAACAACACCGCACCAAGCAGGCCAATCACAATGGACCAGATCAGTGCGACCCAACCGGCTCGCGTAATAGCATCAGCATCACTACGGCCAGATGCGATACCAACACGCACCACAGCAGCGTTTGCAAAGCCAAGCGGAATCATGAACGCAATACCAGAGAGCTGAACCGCAATACCGTGAGCAGCAAGCTCAAGTGTCCCGATCCACCCCATCATCAAAGCGGCAGCTGCAAACAGCCCCACTTCAGCAACCAACATGAGGGAAATCGGCCAGCCGAGACGCAGGATTTCGAAGAACGCAGGCCAGTCAGCGCGCCAGAAGCGAACGAACACCTCATATTTACGAGACTTTTCTTCCCAAAACACATAGGCAATCAAAATTACACAGGATGCCAACGCAGTCACAACAGACGCAATCCCGGCACCTAGAATGCCAAGTTGAGGAAAGCCGTAGTAACCAAAGATCAGCACATAATCGAGAAGTGCATTGACCACAGCACTCACCACAGTCGCCCACAAAACAATCTGCGAACGTTCAATACTGGTAAGGAAGCTACGCAGCGCCGCCACAAATAGGGATGGATACATCGACCACTGCACAATGCGCAGATAATCCGCAGCAATGGCAGAAACTTCTGCGTCCTGCCCAAGAGCCAGCAAGAGGCTCTCACCGTTCCACAGCACGACCATCGCAAAAGTCGTATAAATGAGCGAAATCCAAAGGCCCATGCGCGAAGCACGTCGCACATTACGCACGTCGCCTTTACCTTCGGCTCTGGATGCCAATGGCATAACGGCTTGCAAGAACCCAAGTCCTGCCAGCCATGTCAGAAAGAACAACTGCAAAGCCAGCACGGATGCTGCCAGCTCTGTTGCGCCAAGCCAACCGATCATCAATGCATCGGTGGCATTAATTGCCATCTGCGCAAGCTGCGCACCGATCAAAGGCAATCCCAAAATAAGCGTTGCATTGGACTCCCCCCACCATGCAGACATGGATGTGGGTTTGGCAACGCTGGTGCTTTCAACCCGCGTCATCATAAGCTCCTGAAGAAAAGGGCATGGAGCCCCTCCAGAACTTGAGCCTCTCAAGAACATAAACAAGGCTGGGTCCTGCAATTGACCACAGTGCCTCGCTGGGAGGAAACTTCCTATCATAGAAACAGACCGACAAAATCCCAGTGGCTTCTTGCCTAAGCAATACCGCTAGTGAAAATGTCGATTACGCTACTTTGCAAAACTCTTCAGGAATGTCCAGAGGAATAAAGCAAGGCGCATTATCACCGCCATAGACCATGATGTGTCCGCAAGGCACTTCATGCCAACCTTGCCCGCCCTTTTCCAAAGGCTCTGAGACAACACTCAAGTTGCTGTTATGTAAGCGGTAATACAGGCTTGGAACGATCTTATCACTAGAGCAACGCACAGCATAAAGACGCTCACCATCAGTCAAGGCCATCGCTACACGCAATGGAGCAATGACATCATTGCAACGCATAATCTCAAGTGTTTTCGTGAACACCTGTTGCACAGCCCCCACAGGATCAACATCCAGACCATGACTTAGCATGGCAAGAAACAGCGCTTCACTGTCCGTTGTACCCTGCCGGTAACGATAAAAGTCGTCGCTGATCAAACTCTCAATCTGGCGGCGGATATCATCATACCCTCCAATCTGCCCGTTATGCATAAACATCCATTTACCGACAGCAAACGGATGACAGTTTGAACGGGAGGTCGCAGTGCCTGTCGATGCGCGTACATGAGCAAAGAATAAAGAGGACTTGAGGTGCTTGGTGATACTCAGAAGGTTCTCATCACCCCACGCAGGTTGCGTATCACGATAAAGTCCCGGCTCTGATTTGTGACCGTACCAACCAATCCCAAAGCCGTCACCATTAGTGTTTACCTTGGCTTCCGCACAATGCAGGCTCTGCGCAATCAAAGAATGATTGGGCATTGAAATCAGCTCTTCCATGAAAATGGGAGCTCCACGGTACGCAAGCCAGCGGCACATTACATTATTCTTTCTTCTGGTCGATTACCCAAATGAGGTCACTAGAGTATGCATGATCCATCAGCACGTATAAACCCCTTCCCTATAACTAGAGTAACGAGTTTTCTCAGGGATCGTTCCGTGGATCTAAAGAGAGCCCCTCAACCGCAGCTCTCGTGAGTAAGATGGACTCACTCGACTCATCTTCGAAATCGGACATGACGAACGACGTTTGAAGCAAATTCCATTCAAATTTCCACCTCAATTTCCACTGTTCAGAAAAGCTCCTGTGACTTTTTTCAGCAGCAAAAGAGAGACTCAACCATACACAATCAAAGGTTGTATTTTTTCAAAATAATTTCATATGTGAAGTTACAATGCATTTTGAAAGCATTTTTTACTTATCTTTTACTTCACACACGAGCGTGCCAATGCGCCATTTTGAAGAAAATGAGCAAACGCTGCTGAGATTGCCTTGTCCCACAAGAGGTATTCCCCCCTTTCCCATCTATAAATTAACATAGATTCTCAAGTAAGGAGGTAGACAGCCCCCACGCAGTCTGTTAGTTACCCCGTCAAGAAGCGACGCATCAGCGGCGACGGAGTTCTTGTGACCCGTGCATATGCGCTAAGTGTTGCTATCAATCATTTCATCTATGTCGTTCTGGATACGTAATCCAGAATGCTCGAAGGTAAGGATAAACGCGTGCAGGTTCTCGTTCGCGATAATAACGTCGATCAGGCGCTTAAAGCGCTTAAGAAAAAGATGCAGCGTGAAGGCATCTTCCGTGAAATGAAGCTTCGTGGCCACTACGAAAAGCCATCTGAAAAGAAGGCTCGCGAAAAGGCTGAAGCAATCCGCCGCACTCGCAAACTGGCTCGCAAGCGCGCACAGCGTGAAGGCCTGTTGGTCGGCAAAGGTCGTCGTTAATCCGGCGGCACTCGGGACATCACACAGCTAAGGCTCAACTATGTTTGACGAAAAGCGTGTGAGCGGACCGAAGCTAGAATTCAGAACGGACTAACCGGTAAACCGGTTGGTCCGTTTGTTGTTTTTGCTGGTTCATTTGACCTTTTTTTGCCACACTAAAGTGTAGGCTATCGTGTCATTGCAAGGACTCTTTAAGAATGGGGCACATTCTCGTGAACAATAAACTGGCTAAAGGCATCTGTGCGTGTCTGCTCGCACTTGGCGTTGCAGCATGCCAATCCAACTCATCTGGCCTTGTTTATCAGAATGTGCCCATCGACAAAGCTGTTGGCTCTTCCTCCAACATCGATAGTCTGAGTGCTGTTGTTGACGCAAATCCAACCGATGCCGACGCCTACAACAAGCGCGGCATTGCATACGCAAAAGCTGGGCGCCTTGATCAGGCCATTGAGGACTTCAACAAATCTCTTCAGCTGAGACCAAACTCTTATCAGGCTTACGCAAACCGAGCTTTGGTAGAACGCCGCAAGGGCAACACGTCTCAGGCAGTTCAGGATTACAGCTCAGCACTTTCCATCAAGCCAGATTACGTGAAGGCCCTGAACGGACGCGGCAACACCTACCGTTCTATCGGTCAGAACACAGCAGCACTTCGTGATTACAACGAAGTCATTCGCTTGAATTCCGGCGATGCACAGGCCTATCACAACCGCGGCCTCATCTATCAGGCACAAGGTTTACAGGAAGCAGCTCTCAATGACTTTTCATCTGCTGTTGGCCTGAACTCCCGCGCATATTCACCTCTGATCGCGCGCGGTGTAACTTACCTTTCTCTGAGCGATCCAAAATCTGCACTCAAAGATTTCAATGCAGCGATTGCGCTTAACGGCAAGTCCGCATCTGCTTGGGCGAACCGTGGCCGCGCAGAAGAAGCACTGGGGCAGATTACAGAAGCACGCCAGTCCTACAGCAGAGCACTGCAGATATCTTCGACAAACCAGATTGCGAAGGAAGGCTCTCAGCGCCTGTCAACGTCTTCAGGCGTTCCGCAAGCTTAGGCTCGCCAACATATCGCTTTCTAAAGGCCGGACACTCCGGCCTTTTTTATTGCCTTGTTGCCGAAGATATCGACAGCATCCAGTTAATCTCATCACGCCAGTCAATCATGCGAATGGGCGTCCCGTGAGAGCCCGTTTCGAATAGCCGAAAGCGCACCGGATACCGCTGGGTTTTGCCAATGGCTGCCTTAAACAACTGATATTGCTTCTCCCAGCTGTAGACCCTGTCAGCACTACCGTGGCCAAACACAATCGGCACGCCTGCCTTATAGGCTTCACTCGTCAACAATCGTCGATCCGTCGCTCCGCCCAATAATATGAGGCCGGACAGCGGCCCAGCAACGCCCGCCTGATCCGCAAGCCCATAGCAGACCTGTGCCCCCATGGAACCACAGGCCACAATCACTTTGGCCTGGGGGGCTTCTTTTCGGTATTGCGCAATCAGCTCGCGAATTTCCTGGGTGCCTCTGGGACTTTCGAGCTTCACATCAGGAGATAGATAAACGCCATTGTTCCGCACCATCAGGTTTTTCAAGCGATTGAAGTTACCGCCAAACGTCCAATCAGCATTCCCCTGCTTTCGATTGCCCCCCTTACCATGCAGATAAAGCAGCAACAGCTTGGTGTCGGTATCAGGTTTCCCAACTCGGATGTGCTTACGCTTACTACCCGCAAGCACAACTGAGCGCTCCCGCACATACCAGGCAGGCCTGCTGGAAACGTATCGCCCTTCAACCCGTCGTTCTGGTATTTCATCCCGGTCCCGCAAGTCACGCTGGATCTGATAGTCAAGCCGCAGGAACGCCCCGTCCATCGCCTGATCCAGAACCCGCGGATAAGCAAACAGCTCGTCTTTATAAGGCTTCAGCTCAAACCCGGCGGCCTGCGAGACCAGCAGAGCTGACATGAATAAGCTGCCAATCAAATACTCAAAGATCCTGAAGTTGCCTCGCATGGAGCACCTCCGAAATAGCGCATCGCTTAAGGCTTCAGGTAATCATACATAACCCGGCCATAAGGTAGCGTGAGGTCCGTAATAAAATGAACACCGCCGAGTGATTTAAGCATTGGCAGCTCAGCCACTGGCGCATTGGCATGGTGAAACAATTGCAAGCTCGCCGGACCAGACCACGCGCCCTTCACCGTCACATCAGACGCCTCATAAGCAACCAGTTGAGCGATAGCCAAAGAGCCATCAACATCTGGAATAAGCTTCAGATTCACCTGAGTTTTCTGCAGCTTCTTGAGGATCGCATCGGGATGACACTGCGTGCCATGCTCGACATCATAAAGAAGGTGTTGGTACTTGTACCCCATGGTCGCAATAGCAATCGTCACATCGTCAAAAACCAAATGGCCGGTCAATGTTGCGCCCGATATACTCAATTCTGGATGGCCTAGCTTTTTCGGGAAACCCCAGATCTCACGCCCACCAAAAATCGGCGGAGTATCATCAAGAAACATTTGCTGAGTGAAGTTCACAGGGTGATCTCCAAACTTGGCTGGAATCACGATGCCAGACTCGGTGTAGTCTCCAAATCCAGCAGAATCGGGCATACGGATCACTTCAAACATCACCGTGTTGGACCCATCCGGTTCCAAAGGCTCAGGCACAGCTTCACGAATAGCGTCAGGGTCACTTTCATAGGAGACCACAAAAAACTCGCGGTCGATAAACCTGTATGGCCCCTTGGGATAAGCAGGAGAAGCAATCGGCATAGAAGCCTGTTCAAGAATATCGGCAATTTTCATGGACCACCTCGATCATGAAAGAGTGTGAACCGCGGCCAAATCACAGCCAGCGCGCTCTCACCATAAGCACCGATATTTTGGATGTTGCCCCTTGGGTTTTGGGGTGACACTTTCAGAGCTCACCCCAAACACTTTTTTAATCAGCTTGTTACGTCAATTTCTTTGAAAGTAGCCAGTGGCGCTTTTTCGCGGATAACCCAGTTCAACGCACCAAGCTCCGCTTTTAACGTCGGATGAACCAGTCCCAACACGCGCAGTTCACTCGCTCCAGTGCCCGCATGGGTTTGATTTACACGGCTTGCGATATTGAGTGTGGTCGTTGATTGATCAACACTCCAACCAACACGGTCACCAGCAACAAAGGCAACTTTACGCCCGGTTCTGGTCGTACCAATCGGAATACCCTCAAACAACTCAACAGAAGCAAGACGCTCTGTATCAATATGATAATCAGCGATCATCATCAGACCCAACAGGTAATAATATCCCGCCTCTTGAGAAAGCCTCCGCCGGCTCACCTGATCAACCAGATCACTTCGCCCACGAACACCTTTCAACGAATGTAAGCTTGCAACAAAAAACATCTTTTCACCGCGCGTCATAGACGTAGCGCTCAGGAATGCTCGTGTGCTGCTCTGGCGAATAGCCATCTCACCAAGCATCTCGCGCATCGTCTCATCAGCAACGGTCGGGCTGGCCTTGAGAGCTTCACTGAAGTTGGTTGTCGCCAGAACTCCACTAACCGCCGTCCCAACACCACCCGGAATAAACACAGTTGCAAGATTGGTCAGGCGATTGGAAGTCGCATAGGCCCAGGCAGCCTTATCAAGCGCGTCAGAGAGTGGAGGAAACGTCGTGTAAGGGTCTACATTCGCAGCAACAGCAATATAGCGCCGGGCTCTATCTCGCCCTACTACAGCCGCAGCAACACTCTCAACCGCAGAAGTCTTCTTACCACTTTCTTTGGAAGGAGCAGTCGCTCCGGAATTCCCGGTAATGGTGTTCACAGTCCCATTCAGCAACAGGCCGACGCCATCAGCTGTGGAACTCAGTGTCTCTTTGGGAGAGGTTACAAGACTGCCGAGAAATGTCAGAGGCTTGGCAACGGCAGTCACAACGCCCTCACCCGCTTGAGAAACCGTATCCAGTTCTTGAATACCCTTCAGCGCATGAAGTTCATTGATGCGCTTTTGCAATGTCGCCGTACCGCGCACCTTATAAGTCTTGCCATGAACCCTGAGTCTGTAAACAAGCAATGTCCCATTCCGCAACACCGGCGGCACGATTTCGTAGTTGCTACCACTCGCAGCAACGCCTTCTTCCTTCAGGATCTGGGAGAAACCAAGATCAGTCGAGGCAGAATGAGATGGCGATGAGACAACTGCAACCACGATAAAGATTGCAAGCAGCAAGGAACAGCGCAGAAGAACGCGAACAGTTTGCGCAGTAGACATATGATACCCGAACTCAGAACAACTCTTACTAAAGGCTCTATTCTTCAATAATGATCAGAAAAGGGCAGCGCCTCTGGCAAATTTCGGGGTTGAAACGAAAAATCGCAGAAGCACGCTGCTCCTGCGATTCTCAAAACCTTTAAAACCTGAAGGTTTCTTAGATTGTCAGCACAGCTGTTACCACACAAGCAAGCAGGAATACGATTCCCGGTACAACGTGCGACCTGTCACCAGATGCCATACCAACGCCAACTGCAATCACTGTTGCGATTGTGGTGATGCTTGCCCAAACCGTCCCGGCAGTACCACCAAATCCAATCATTGCAATAACGAGTACAAATGTGAGAGCTGCAAGAATTCCAACCTTTGAGAAGTTGATAAAGTTCTTGTAGGTCTTCTCGTGTTCCTCATAGTCCATAACAGACGCGCTCCCGTCAGCCATGCTTCCCCCTCGAAACAAGTAGTTTTCCTAATATCAGTCTTTAACACCACATGGTCCGGTGACGCAACTTCCCTAAAGAACCGCTTTGGAAATAACCTAAGTGCCGGGGATAATTCCAACGGCCTGAGTATGTGCCTCAATCTTCGCCAGTCAAACCACATAAGTCCAGTTGGTGCTTTTGATGGGCACTCAACGCATCCAGCTCAAACCCATCAATCTGCTCATTAAACAGTTGATGGAAGTTAAGCTCAGCTCGTAAGTGAAGGAAAACAGATCCAAGCCCAATAGCCGCCCGGTCCATAAAAACAAAGTAACGAGGTATTTTCACCGGCCCCAGCTCTTTGAGGGACTGATGCACACGAAACGCCTCTTGCCGCCCATAAGCCGCTGGAGAAACACCATCGGCAATCGAGCGTACTCTATCGCTGAGCAACGGGCCAAAAATAAAACTCGCCCAGATATTCAAAGTCTCAATAAGCTCAGTCGTCAGCCCATCAAAACCCCATGTCTCATAAGCAGCAACCACACGGTCCTGATCATCTTCAAGCAGACCGTGATACAGATCCACCACGCCTTGCACAAAATCTGGCGGAAAGATGCGCACGCATCCGTAATCCAGCAAATTCACACCAGCCAGCTCTCCGCCATCCTCAAAGATCGTATAGTTCCCAAGATGGGGATCACCATGAATCACACCATAATGCGCAAACGGGTGCCACCATGCCTTAAACATCACTTGCGCAATCTTGTTACGCGCCTCCAGCTTTTCTTGTCGATAGGCCAGAAGCGGACGTCCTTCCAGCCAGCTCATGGAAAGCAACCGCCGCGTTGACAAATCTTCAAACACTTCTGGAATCTGGATCTGCTCATCTGCAGCAAAAACATTGGCATAGAGCTTTGAATGCCGCGCTTCCCGTCGATAATCCAACTCTTCCCGCAATCGGTCACCAACTTCCTTCGCAATTTCAGAAGTCTCGATCGCAGGCCTGAAACGTCGATGCAGAGCAAGCAACATGTCGAACTGATTCAGATCAGCTTCAACCGCACTATCCATATCCGGATATTGAAGCTTACAGGCCAGCATCGCCCCATCCTGATCATACGCTCTGTGCACCTGACCAAGAGAAGCCGCTGCTGCAGGCTCCTTCTCAAACTTATCAAACCTGCCTTGCCAGCCCGGGCCAAGCTCTGCCCGCATGCGTCGCTTAACAAAAGCCCACCCCATGGGAGGTGCGTTTGCCTGAAGGCTCGCCAGTTCTGCTGCATATTCAGGAGGCACGGCATCAGGAATCGTTGAAAGAAGCTGCGCCACCTTCATCAACGGCCCTTTGAGTTCACCAAGGGATTCTGCGATAGAAGCTGCATTCTTCGCAGGGTCTTGATCCCAGCCAAATAGCTTACCAGCTGCAAGCTTGGCTGCAATGCCACTCATATTTCCACCAACCTTGGCATAGCGGCCAAGTCGGGCGGACATTCTGTTTGCTTCCCGGTCACGAGATGAAGGCATATGGGGTTCCTGCGGCTCACACTTCTATTGCAATATATAGTGCACTGCAAAACCTAGCAGAAAACGCAGAGAACCCAAGGGCATTTTTAGAGATTACCTAATCACATCTTTGCTCAGGCTTGCTCAACACTCTCCACAAACTCCAGCTCAAGCCTGCACTCAACAGCGTTACCATGAGAAGTAACAAACTCCCCCCGACCAGAAACGCCTTCAAATTCCCCAGTCCCGGAACCGGGCACCACAGTCATCGAAGAGCGAACAGTCTGTGCATCAAACACCCCGTTCTCCTCAACGAAGAACGTGCCCTCACGCGAACTGTATCGACCTGAGACCTGTGTGTACCCCGAGCATTTGCCTTCTTTTTCAGCTACATAGGCCAGAAGGTAAAACATGTTCACCTGCCCAACAATTTCTCCGCTGACAGGTCCATGAGCACGAACCGACGTGACCTTGCTCGTCTTGGAAAGTTCTTTTGTAGTCTCTTCCTTCCATTCTTCAACTTTGTAGGTGCATTTAATCTTTGCCATGTTCAGCTCCTTGCATTCAGAGCGGAATACCTACTGCATCAAAATCAGAAGGGCTTGTAAAAGCGCGACAGCTGCTATCTTTTACGCCTATGCCAAATCAGGATGACACCTCAAATCAAATCAGCGGACTGCTAAACCAGCAACGCAGTCTCCAGCACTTCAATCTGGACTGGCTCACCCCAGCTGAACCATTGCAAGATGCCATCGAATTCTATTGGCTGATCACATGGGACCTGCGAGATAAGCCTCCTTATAAGCAAGCTAATCTTCCCCACCCATCCCAACACATTGTCATCGACACCTTGCAGACCACAGGCGTATTTGGCACCAACACAGGCGTATTCCATTATTCCTTGCAGCAGAAAGGCCGCGTGTTTGGCGTGAAGTTTCGTCCAGGAGCTTTCGCAGATTTTTTCAGATACAACCCCTCTTCGCTCCTCAACACCTACGAGAACATCGAGCCGTTTCTCAACATTTCCGAACAAAAACTAGTTTCACAGCTAAAATCAGCAGATGAGCCAGCCGCATTCGCTGTTCAGATGGACAACCTCCTGATTTCGCATAGGCATCCCCTGACATCTAAAGCGAAGGATGCCCGCGCACTCGTCGATACCATCGCGACAACTGACGAAATCAGCAATCTGAAAGATCTCTCCAGGATCTCAGGTTTCCAGCCAAGAACAATCCAACGCCTCTTCCAAAGCCACATCGGCGTTCATCCCAAATGGGTGATTGAACGTTACCGCATGCTGGCTGCAGTTGACGCTATCAACAACGGGCAAGACCTCAACCTAACAGACTTGGCCCACTCCCTCGGCTACTTCGACCAATCCCACTTCAGCAACGCCTTCAAGAAACTGACAGGCCACGCACCAAGCCATTACTTGCCAGAGTCTCTACCAGTTTAAACACGTTCTTCTGCAACCATATCAAGCGCTTGTGCGATAATTGATGCATGCGCTTTGATGCCTTTGTAGTCCAGCTGCTCTTCAGTCAGACCAAGCAACTGTGTCTTTAAACCTTGGGCCAGCTGACCACCATCCGGATGCTTTAGCAGGCTATGAACAGGATCGTGGTGAACCCTGATGGTAAAGAGGATGTCGCCACTGTCCGGCAGGCGCCTCAATGTCTGCTTCTCGACGCGCACATAGAGTTGTTCAAATGCCAGATCAGGCTTACAGAGAACTTCATCGCACAAACCTGAAACCGGATGGTGTAGCTCCGCGTCCGTATACAGAGACCAGTTCAGTCGCCAAACTGGCTTATCCGTCTCCAACCGTTCAAAGATCCGCAGAACCATGAGCCCCATGCGGTGCCCATTGAAATCCGGCACCCCTTCATGGATCGCACTCATAGAGCCGCCAAACTTTTCCGCCAATGACCAACTGGAAGGAAAACACAAGCTCGCAGCGACAAGCCTATACCCGTCATAACCTTTGCGCATCAGCACCAGATCTTCCTGCACAAGGCGGGAAATCGCGAGTAATGGCGCCTCGGAACAGGACGATAGATCAACGCACTTCCCTGTATTCTTCACGATAAGAGAGTAATCGGAGTGAAGCTCATAAATGTTGGGGAACTGGGCAGGCAGATGAGCAACAAGGAGGTCTGCCACTTCGCGCTGTGCTGCCTCTGTATCCGCCTCTGCAGCAAACACGAAGGCTTTAGGGTCAGCGATTAGCCGCTCTTTTTCATCAAGGTGCGCAGCTAAAAACTCATCAGGCTCAATCCACTCTCTCAAATCAAGAGGCTCGAGCCCAACGGTAAACGGCCTTTTAGAGCCATCATAAGGTGTGTGAGTAAATCGCGACATAAAACACCCTCCCCGCACAAAACATGCACCGGAAGGAGGGCGTTCATCAACCTATACGAGTTACCCGAGCTCTTTCATGAAATGAGCAAACGAGATGATGCCTTCTGGCCACGGCCCCTGACCGCTTTCAGAATTGATATGGCCACTTTCACCAGCATCTTGCAAACGTGCATTCCAGAGCTTGGCAAGCTGCTCAGCACGTTCATAAGTGCAGTACGGATCATTGCGGCTCGCCACAACCTTGGCATGGAACGGCAGCGGAGAGGTTGGAAACGGGCCAAAGCTATGCAACTCAGCAGGCACGCATGAGCTGTCATCAACATCTGCAGGCGCAACCAGATAAGCACCCTTCACCCAATTCTTGATGCGAGGCGCAGCATGAACCACTGCAGCAACACCAGCGGAATGTGCAACAAGCACCACCGGACGCGTAGCTTCCTCGACCGCTTTCACAACGGCATTCACCCATTCCTCAAGGTCTGGCTTGCTCCAACTGCTCTGCTCAACGCGCCGACCAGTGGAGAATTTGGTTTCCCAACGGCTTTGCCAGTGGTTTGCGTCGGAGCCATGCAGGCCGGGGACAATGAGAATGTCCGCCTCAGAAATCTTCATAGGGTTCCTCAATACGTGGTCGTGCTAAAAAGTCTGGCAGCTTAATAGGACGAAAATACCCAGTTTTCAAAGCGCCAGCCCAATCTCCACGTTGATTACGCGCAGCTTTTCTACTGGCATGGTCCCAATCGTAGTTCACCATCCGCTCTTCAAAGGACCATCGCGTCCCAACCCGGGTCACAATCATATACCGCGCATGGGGGCTTCCAACTTCCATCGTATGTGCATGAGGCTTGTCATCATCATAGGCTGGCAGCCCAACACTGCCTGCGTTCATCACGATTTGTCCGGTCGTTTCCAACCAGATGACCCGAGGGATATGGGAGTGCCCACAAACAACCAATGGAGACGTCACATTTCCAACGTGCTCTAACACGTATTCCGGTGATGCAATTTTGGTGTGGTCCCCACAAAGTTCTTCGGTGAGATAAACATTATCAGCTGACGGCGTCCCATGGCACAGGAACACATTCTCGATATGCTCCATTTGCGTTGGCAGTTGTTTCAGCCACGCTTTGGATTCGTCAGAAAGCAGCGAATAAGCATGTGCATCACTTAGCCCCATTTTGGATTGGACATGGTCCACCAAATGTCGGTCATGATTGCCGCGCACAGTCAGCCAGTTTTCCGCAATGAGGTACTGAGCCGTTTCCTCTGGCCACAACGGCCCCGAAACACAATCTCCCAGATTAAACACCAGATCCGGTGACTTCCGCTTGATGTCGCGATGAACAGCTTCCAGAGCAGGCAGGTTACCGTGAATGTCCGAAATAACCGCAATTCTCATAGTCATGACTCCTGATCGGCATTAGTGCCATTAAAACCAAGAAAGACCATGTTGTCAGCGAGGTTCGCCCAGCAGTGTCAAAACATTGCCAAACGGATCATGAAAATGTGCAAGAACTCCGCCCCACACCTGCTTTTCAGGCGGGTTGGTAAAGGCAACGCCTTTTTCACAAAGGCGCTCATAAGTATCAACAATGTCATCAACCTGAAGAGATGCACCGAGAAAACGACCAATGTATTCTTGGTCTTCCTCGTTATGCGCTTGCTCGATAATGAGCTCTGCATTGTCAAGCTTGGCACCAAACGCGCCAAGCTCTGGCATATCCCAGTTAAGAGGAAGGCCGAGCGTTTCGGCATAAAACTCCCTGGCCTTTTCGATATCACTCACGAAAATCCGCAGACCATAAAGCTTCATCTTCCCCTCCACTGCTGTGCACGGGCGCCTTAGGCTTCGCCAAAGACCCGCTTAAAGATCACATCGACATTCTTGGTGTGGTAACCAAGGTCAAAGCGCTCACGAATTTGCTCTTCAGAAAGATGCTTGCGAACGTCTTCATCCGCCAGCAATTCAGTCAGGAAGTCCACCTTAGCATCGCCAGAAACCTGGTAGCTGTCCCAGACCTTCATCGCATTGCGCTGAACAAGGCGATAGCTGTCTTCACGAGACGCACCAGCCTGTGTCAGTGCCAGCAAAATGCGCTGCGAGTGCACCAGACCACCAAGGCGATCCATGTTACCCATCATACGCTCTGGGTAAACCATCAGATTTTCCATAACGTTTGTCAGGCGCGCCAAAGCAAAGTCCAGCGTAACAGTCGCATCAGGACCGATCATACGTTCAACGGAAGAGTGCGAAATATCGCGCTCATGCCACAGTGCAACGTTCTCCATCGCTGGCAATGCGTAAGAGCGAACCATACGAGCAAGACCAGTCAGGTTCTCGGTCAGCACCGGGTTCCGCTTATGCGGCATAGCAGAAGAACCCTTCTGGCCTTTGGAGAAGAACTCCTCAACTTCCAGAACTTCTGTGCGCTGCAAATGACGAACTTCAGTCGCCAGACGCTCAACGGAAGACGCAATCACACCCAGAACTGCGAAGAACATGGCATGACGGTCACGAGGAACAACCTGCGTAGACACCGGCTCAGCACCAAGGCCCAGCTTCTCAGCAACATGCTCTTCAACACGCGGGTCAATGTTTGCAAATGTGCCAACTGCACCGGAAATAGCGCAGGTCGCGATCTCTTCACGAGCCAGTTCAAGACGCTTCTTACAGCGATCAAACTCAGCATACGCCTGCGCCATTTTCAGACCAAAGGTCACTGGCTCAGCATGAATACCGTGGGAACGGCCGATAGTTACGGTGTCTTTGTGCTCATAAGCACGGCGCTTCAAAGCAGCCAGCAGCTTTTCCATGTCGGCCAGCAGAAGGTCTGCAGCGCGAACCAGCTGAACGTTGAAGCAAGTGTCCAGAACGTCAGAAGAGGTCATGCCCTGGTGCACAAAGCGTGCTTCCGGACCAACGATTTCAGCAAGATGCGTCAGGAACGCAATCACATCGTGCTTGGTTTCACGCTCGATCTCATCAATCCGCGCAATGTCGAAGGTAGCTGGACCACCCTTCTCCCAAATCTTCTCAGCAGATTCTTTTGGGATCACACCCAGCTCTGCCAGAGCATCACAAGCATGAGCTTCAATCTCAAACCAGATGCGGAATTTCGTTTCAGGAGACCAAATAGCGACCATGTCAGGACGCGAATAGCGCGGGATCATGCCAGTCCTCGTATGCGTTACAATTCTGTCGCAGGATGTAGCAGGACAGGCTCCCTAGAACAATGCCAGAAAGCTCCGGCAATGCCGAAAAAACGCGTTTTTTAGAGAATTCAACGTTGCTATGCGCACTATGAATATTTCTTCATCGCCCGAAAAAAGAACCTGCAATCTTCAGTCAACTTGTCTGCAACGAAACACAATCAAATCCAGAATGGAAATCCCCCTTGGGTGGCATCTGTTGCATACTAATTTATGACCAACTTGAGCTCTGCAAAACTTTCCTTATGCTGAGCATCTAAGACGTTTCAAAGTGGTTCTTGAGGGGGAAGTCACATGCAGCTGGGTGCATTTTCAATCAGCCTGACGGTTAAGGACATCAAAGCATCAATCTCGTTTTATCAAAAGCTCGGCTTCGCATGCGATCCCGGTTGTGATGGTACAGATGGCTGGGCGATCATGAAAAATGGCGAGACAATCATTGGGCTGTTTCAGGGAATGTTTGAAAAGAACATGCTCACCTTCAATCCAGGATGGGATCAGGAAGCACAAGCCCTCGATAAGTTCCTCGATGTGAGGGAACTCCAAAAGCGCTTGAAAGCTGATGGCATTGAAGTTCACGGACAAGAAGCAGACGAGACCACATCTGGTCCGGCAAGCTTTACTGTGATTGATCCGGATGGAAACCCTATCCTAATAGACCAACACCGCTAGTGGGCAAAGGGTCAGCAGCAAACAAGAGAGCCAGCAAAGTCATATTATAACTCCGACAAACGTTGAGCTTCAGTAAGCTACTCAGTTCCCTCTACACTCCTCTCAATAATCCAGTGAGGTTTGTGAGTGACTGTGCCTTCAAGTGAATTAGCCAATACCAGAGCCTGTTACCTGGAGTCCGACACCCCGGACAGGCAAGCGCATTTCATCGAAAGTACATTCTTCCTCCGCGACGATGGAACTCTCTCTGCCCAAAGCAAGGGCAACTTCGCCTTCTCCCTATGCTTCGCTGCGGTTCGAACATAACGCATTAAGAACTGGCATAATCGCCACCTGACATATTCAGATAGACATTTTCGGAGATAAAATGAGTGAGTTTACGCCTCGATTTGCAGGCTATGAGAAGAAAGTAAGAGACAGCTTTGCCCGCCAGCCAGCCATGGCCTCATTGGGTATTGAGATTGCCAGAGTAGAACCCGGCATCGTCGAGCTGACCATGCCGTACAACAAAGATTTTACCCAGCAACACGGCTTCCTCCATGCTGGCATCGTCACCACAGCCCTCGACAGCGCAGCCGGATACGCAGCTTTCTCTCTGATGGATGAAGATGCTGCTGTACTTACTATCGAACTCAAAACCAATCTGATGAACCCTGCTGCAGGTGAGTATTTTGTATTCCGCGCAAAGGTCGAGAAACCAGGCCGCACAATCACCTTCGTCAACGCCACCGCCTACGCAATCAAGGACGGCACTGAAAAGAAGGTCGCCACGCTATCGGGCACTATGATGTCCATCCGCGGCAGAGCCGACGTTCAACAGTAGAGAGTTACCGAACCAATCTAAGGCTATTCATCTCGCTTGGGCTTAGCGACTAGATGGAAAGCCATAGATGCAACTTTAAAGATTAATATACAGACTACCACGATTGCCATGTAGCCAACTGTGGTAGATACCTCCACCCACAGCGCGATAGCCGAGCCACCAAAAAAGCCAGCAACTCCGGCTCCTCCCCATTTGTTAATCATCTCAGGCACTGAGCTTCACTCCAAATACTGTAAGCACGCCACTACCAAATGCATCTGCAAAAAATGCAATTTCCCGCTTAAGCACTTCGATATCTATAGTCCGATCTTTCCAGAGTTTTGGATTCTGTTCAATTCTTCTCTTCCATGCTCTCATCATCCGGTTGGCATGATCTGGCAACGTGGCACGAGAAAAATCGAGTACAAATCCCAAACGCGAGGATCCTGAATGCATAATCGATGAAAAAGCGATCAAATACGGCCCCTTACCGAAACCAAAATCTTCATTTCCAGATTGCTGGCGAACTAAATTTATGACTTCTTGAGCAACAGATAAATCGTAATGTTCAACAGCCAATTCACATAATTTTGGAGAGTAACGCGCATGATTTAGTCGTGCTGCGTCGGCTTTCGAATCTACTGGCCACCTCAACACGATTTCACTTCCCGAGGTATTAGGCCTCGAGGGGACAAGCGCAGCGAGAAAAGCTTCGCAAAACATGAGGTGACGAGAGAGAGCGGCATTTGTATATTTTTGAGGAAAAATCACAAACCCGTAACCAGGCCAGTTTTTGTCAAACGCATTTTCTGGTGCCGTGAACTCTCGTGTTTTATGGATTGCTTGATCAAAGTTCGCGCAACCGAAAAGAAGCATCAGCAATGAAAAGACAGGAAGAAATCTCATAATCAACAACCACAACTTCATTAGTAACTTAACGTAATCTAACCAAACTTTAGTATTCCGTAAACACAACAAAAAAGGCGAGAGCCAAAGCCCCCGCCTCCTAATTCAAACTAGATAGACCTTACGCCTTATCCATCTCTTCCAGTTCATCAATGAACCGCTCAATCACAGCCAGACCTTTCTGCCAGAAGGCAGGGTCGGTTGCGTCCAGACCGAAAGGCGCCAGCAGTTCGCTGTGGTGCTTGGTGCCGCCCGCTTTCAGCAGATCAAAATACTTCTGCTGGAAGCCATCCTCGGCTTCTTCGTAAACCGCATAGAGCGAGTTCACTAGGCAATCACCGAAGGCATAAGCGTAAACGTAGAACGGCGAATGGATGAAATGCGGAATGTAAGTCCAGAAGTTCTCATAGCCACCTTCCAGATCAATTGCTTCACCGAGGCTTTCTTCCTGAACACCCATCCAGATCGCAGAGATCTGCTCAGCGGTCAGCTCGCCTTCCTTACGCAGTTCATGCAACTGACGCTCAAAGGTATAGAACGCAATCTGGCGCACAACCGTGTTCAGCATGTCTTCCACTTTGGCAGCCAGCATGATCTGACGCTTTTCAGGTGTCTCTGCCTTCGCGAGCAGATCCTTGAAGGTCAGCATCTCACCAAACACTGAAGCGGTCTCAGCCAGTGTCAGCGGGGTCGGTGCCATCAGCGCACCATTTGGCGCTGCAAGAACCTGATGAACACCATGTCCAAGTTCATGCGCCAGTGTCATCACATCGCGAATTTTGCCTTGATAGTTGATCAGCACAAACGGGTGTGCGCTTGGCACGGTCGGATGAGAAAACGCACCAGGTGACTTACCCGGACGGGATGCAGCATCAATCCAGTTTTTATTGAAGAACTGCCCTGCAATTTCAGAAAGCTCCGGCGAGAATTTCGCATAAGCGTCCAGAACCGTGCCTTTTGCTTCATCCCATGGAATATCGCGCGTATCAGCTTGCGGCAACGGGGCGTTACGATCCCAGAAGTTCATTTTCTCAACGCCAAGCCACTTGGCTTTCATCGCATAATAACGGTGCGACAAACGCGGATAAGCAGCACGGACTGCATCAACCAGCGCATCAACAACTTCACGCTCAACACGGTTGGCAAGGTGGCGGCTGTCAGCAATATCATCAAAGTTATGCCAGCGGTCGTAAGTATCTTTATCTTTCGCCAGCGTGTTCATGATCAGCGTAAAGATGCTCAGATTTTTGCCGAACGTTTTCGCAAGCGCTTCAGCAGCCTTCTTGCGCATGTCCCCGTCAGGTCCTTGCAGCAAGTTCAAGGTCTGCTCAATGGAAAGCTCCTCACCATCAATCTCATAACGAGAACCAGAAATTGTCTCATCAAACAACCGGTTCCAGGCGGCAGCACCGGTCACGTGCTTCTCATGAAACAGCTGCTCAATTTCCTCACTGCGTTCATGCGGGCGTTCTTTGCGCAGGTCTTCCAACCAGGGGCGATAATACGCCAGTTTTTCAGAGTTCAGCGCTTTTTCCAGAACCTCGTCTTCAATCTTGTTCATCTCAAGCGAGAAGAACAGCATGTGAAGGCTCGCAGTCGTCAGCTTTTCCTGCACATCGCCATAAAATTTCTGACGAGCTGGATCTGTTGTGATGCTGGTGTAAGCCAGACCGGCAAAAGAGCCGATACGCCCCATCAGATCTTCAAGTTCCTCATAACGACGCACAACTTCGGCGAGCTCATCGCCAGAACGTGTTGCAATTTCAGCAAGCTTGCCTTTGCAGTCTGCTTCAAACTGCTCTGCCAGTTCTTTCGCACGCGCCATATCCTGATCAATCGCAGGATCATCAATAGAGCTGTAAAAAACTGAAAGGTCCCACTCCGGCAGTTCACCAAGGGCAGAGCCTGCCATGGCTGCATCAGCGCTTTGATAGGTGATGGAAAATGGAGTGACGTGCTTGAGTGTCATATGAGCGTCCGATTATGGGATGGCATTGCGCCAGAAAAGAAACCTGAGGTCTGCAAAACAAGTTCTGCAGTACACTGTTTTAATATGCGTCCAATCCTTACACATGCAATGGCGTCTTTTAACAAGATCCCCAAAATGAAGTGGGCAATTTGTTTACCAAATTAGGTGCAGGATGACCTGAATTGGCACACTATGCATTACTGCCCAATCGATTTGAAGGGATTTCCCATGGCACAGCGCATTTTGATCGTAGATGACGATCCGGTCCAACGACGCTTGCTGGAAGAAGCCGTAAAGCGGTTTGGGTACCGTTCTAAAAGCTGTGTCGATGGTCGCGAAGCGCTGGAAATCCTTACAGGAAGCGCACAATCAGAAATCGATCTGGTTATCCTTGATCTGATGATGCCAGAAGTTGATGGCTTTCAAGTCCTGAAAGAAACCCGCGACGCAAAGAATGCAGTCCCTGTCATTGTTCAAACAGCCAACGGCAGCATTGAAACTGTCATCGAAGCTATGCGCGCTGGTGCACAGGATTTCGTTGTAAAACCAAGCCGTCCTGAGCGCTTGCAGGTCTCCATCACCAACCTTCTCAAAGTTGCGACGCTGGAAGGTGAACTCACCCGCATCCGCAAACACACAGAGGGCACCCTCACCTTTGATAATATCGTCACGCGGTCTGAGCCGATGGATCGTGTCCTGCGACTGGGCGAAAGAGCTGCCTCCTCCAACATTCCAATCCTCATCGAAGGTGAGTCTGGTGTTGGTAAAGAGCTGATTGCGCGCGCTATTCAAGGTTCCAGCGAGCGTCGGTCCAAGCCGTTTGTCACCGTAAACTGCGGCGCTATTCCAGACCACCTGGTGGAATCCATTCTCTTCGGTCACGAGAAAGGTGCATTCACCGGCGCTGTTGATAAACACATGGGCAAGTTTCAGGAAGCCAGCGGCGGGACCCTCTTCTTAGACGAAGTCGGCGAGCTCCCACTGGAAGTGCAGGTAAAACTCCTGCGCGCGCTGCAAGAAGGGGAAGTTGACCCAGTTGGCGCACGTAAGCCGATAAAAGTCGATTTCCGCCTGATCTCAGCAACAAACCGACGTCTGATCGATCAGGTGAAAGAAGGTAAGTTCCGGGAAGATCTGTATTATCGCCTCAACGTCTTCCCTATCTGGATCCCTCCCCTACGAGATCGTAGTGAGGATATCCCTGAGCTTACCCGTCATTTCCTGGCGCGTTTTGCTGCAGAAGAAAGCAAGCCTCAAGTCACGGGCATCACATCTAACACAGTCAATATGCTTAAGAGTTATGACTGGCCTGGCAACATTCGCCAACTTGAAAACGCAGTATTCCGCGCCGTTGTCCTGTGCGATGGTCCAAGCCTGACATGCGATGACTTCCCGCAAATAGCTCAAGCGACTGATACGCCAATGAGTTACGTGGCAGCACCGCCTGCCGGAAACAAAGAACCGCAAGCTGACGTCTATTCTTCATCCCTAAGTGTAGCGAGTAAATGGGAGGAACAGCAGGACGAACGATTTCTTCAGGTCGAGGCCGTTTCAGCCTTCGACGCGGAGCAACCTCCCTTTGGATATATGCGATCACTCGATGGCGAAGGCCACGTGCGTACGCTCATCAGTGTTGAAGAGGAAATGATCCGGACAGCGATCTCCCATTACGGAGGCCGCATGACCGAGGTTGCCAAGCGTTTGGGCATCGGGCGCTCAACGCTTTATCGCAAGCTGAAGGAATACGGTCTGGAAGAAACTCCGGAAAGCAAAACTGCGCACTAAAGCTCAGTTTGCAGGATGGTTAGAAGCGAATGGGTAAGTCTCACGCAAGCCACAGGCACGCGTGCATCTCAATAAATCGATAAAGCATAGCGACTAACAAAAAACCGTGGGTTTAAGTTCATATCACTGATCCTTGAATTTAAAACATCACGCTGTCGTGCTATCTCAAAACGCATTAGTGTATATGCGTAATAAATATAAGTTTGGGCAAAACAACACTCTTAATTTTTGAGGCACTCTTCTTGTGCCTATAAAGATCAAAGAGTTATCAGGTGGGTAGTCATAAATGTTTGGTAGAACGAGCACATCAGCATTGCTCGCAGGGGCAGTTATTGCGCTTTCGTCAACTATGTATTCTGCGCAAGCCGCAATTCCTGACAATTTTGACGAGCAGCTCGAGCAAGTAAACCTCGCTAAGTCAAATCCTGTTGCGCAGGAAATTCAGCAGGCGCTTAGCAAAAAACACCGCCGCCAGAACTTCCATGCAAAACGCGAAGCAGCAGCTGCAAAACTGTTCTACGAAAACAGAAGCTTCCAGCCCGCCTGGATCCTGAAAGGCAAGCTCTCCACCAGCGCTTTGTCCGTTATGGAAACTCTGCAATCAGCCGATAAAGAAGGCCTGCACGCCGCCGACTACCCGGTGCCAGCAGCAGGCTTCAATGCAGATGGCAAAGCAACCCCAGAGCAAATCGCGGAAGCAGAACTTGAGCTGACCCATTCGATCCTCAAATACGCAGAGGATGCTCAGGCAGGCCGCGTCAGCCCCTATGCGATTTCCGAGGACATTACCCTTCGTCCGGAAAGACCAGACCCGATTGAAGCGCTGACATCCATAGCGCACTCGGTTGCTCCGGCAAAAACTCTTGCGGCCTTCAACCCTCCGCATCCAGAATACAAAGCGCTGAAAAAGCAGCTAGCCGAACTAAGAGAACACACTGAAAATGGCAGCCTTGAAAAGCAAGTTGTCATTCCAGCCGGCAAAGTCCTGAAAGTTGGAGTAAAGAGCTCCCGCGTTGCCGTTCTTCGCGAACGCCTGAGTGTTCCGACAGTGGAATCTCAGATGAACGTCTATACGCAAGATCTGGCTTATGCCGTTGAAGCCTTCCAGGCTGCAAACGGCTTGCATCCAGATGGCGCGGTTGGCCCACGCACACTGCTTGCCCTCAATGGACGCGTCAGTGGCGACCCAATCAATGACGTTATTGCAAACATGGAACGCTGGCGCTGGATGCCGCGCGAGCTGGGCGAAACCCATCTGCGCGTGAATATTCCAGAGTTCATGGTTCGTTTGAACATGGATGGCTTTGTTCTTTATGAAACCCGCGTCGTTGTTGGAAAACGCTCCAACAAAACACCGGTCTTTTCAGACAAGATGCAGCATGTGATCGTAAATCCATACTGGAACGTCCCATATTCCATCGCATCAAAAGAACTTTTGCCGGAACTGCGCGCAAGCAACCCACAAAGCTACCTGCAAAAGGGCAACTACGAGATCGTGTATGGCGGCAAGATCGTTGATCCTCGCCGTGTGAACTGGGATGCCGTGACCTTCAAGCAGATCCGCATCCGTCAGCGTCCGGGACGCGGCAACGCGCTTGGCAAAATCAAGTTCATGTTCCCGAACAAACACAACGTGTACTTGCACGACACGCCGTCCAAATCGCTGTTCAACCGGTCTGAGCGCGCCTTCTCACACGGCTGTGTTCGCGTGCAGAACCCGTTTGAGTTTGCTGACGCCTTGATGGCCACGCAAAACACGATGACGGGTAATTACATCCGCTCACTTGTCGGCAAGAAGCAGACCCAGGTGAATTTGCAAAGGGATATCCCCGTGCATATCTCCTACTTCACCGCATTTGTGGATGAAGCTGGAAAGCTGCAAAGACGTCCGGATATCTACGGACATAACCAGGCGACGATCGACGCTCTGAATCTTTAAAATTGTCACTATCCACATGTATCCACAGTAATATGACGACTTATGCGTGCGGATTCGCGCGCATTTGTCGCATGTAAATAGCGGTTTCTGGCAAAAAACTTGGATTGTTGCCGTGAAGTCACTAGTTCGCGTTAATTGTAACTAAAGTAAAGGCTCATTAACCTTGTCCGCACTAGATAAAGAGGTGGGGCTCTGGGGTAAGGTTTTAGCCGATAACGCGAAAGCGAGATTCAATTGCGTGACATGATTGCATTCGGGCGCTCGGACTTTGGTAAACGTCTGCCTGGCATTTCAATGCTGGTCGCAGCGGTTCTTTGTGCGCTCTTCCTCACCTCAATTGCTTCGGCCAGTGCGAGCACACGCACGCTCAAGCTGTACTTCACCCACACGAAAGAGCGGGCGGAAATTACCTTCAAGCGGAATGGCCGCTATGACAAAGAAGGCCTTCGCAAGCTCAATAATTTCCTTCGGGATTGGCGCCAAAAAGAGCCAACGAAAATGGATCCTGAACTGTTTGACCTCATATGGGGAGTGTACCAGAAAGCAGGCACAAGCAAGTACATCCATGTTGTCTCAGCTTATCGGTCGCCTAAAACCAACAACATGCTCCGTAAGCGCTCCAGTGGTGTGGCTAAAAACAGCCAGCACACCAGAGGCCGCGCAATGGACTTCTTCATTCCCGGTGTAAGCACAGCCAAACTACGTGCGCTTGGTTTGCGCCAGCATGTTGGCGGCGTTGGCTACTACCCACGCTCAAACACGCCGTTTGTTCACATGGACACCGGCTCTGTGCGCCACTGGCCACGCATGAGTCGCTCTCAACTGGCAAAGGTATTTCCAAAGGGTGACACCATTCATGTCCCTTCCGATGGAAAACCTATGGCGCGTTACAAGCAGACACTTGCTGCTGTAAAACGGAAAGATTCAGGCCGCTCAACCAGCGTTGCCAGTCGTTCCACGTCATCATCTAAAGCAAGTGCTCGGGCAAGCTCGTCTAACAGTGGTGGAAGCTTCTTCTCCCGCTTGTTCAGCAATTCAGGTAGCAACGAAGGAAGTAAACCGGCACCAACTCCGGCAACAAAAGCACCAAAAGTGCGTGAGCCAGATCCAAGCCGCCGGGTAGAAACCGAGTTCAACGCTATTCCGCAGCCTAAAGTGGCGTTGCTGGCAACTCAGCCAGCAGCAAGCCCGGTTCCAGAAGCAGCTTCTCCTGCCGTTTTGGCTTCAGCAACACCATATGCAAAGCCACAGGATGAGAGTGAGGCTACGCCTGCACCAACGGAGCAGAATCTCAATCTGTTTGCCTCCGCTCGTCCGCGCATAAAACCGCAACAAATCCTTCAGGTCGCCGCTTTGCCGGCGGCCACCCCTGCAGCTCAAAAGCGGGCTCAAGTCATTCCACCAAAAGTGGAAACACCGAAGGATGGCATTGCAGCGATCATTGCAGCAACTGGCGAGCAAACACCTGATAGCCTGCGTCCTCTTGTAGGCGCACAGCTTGCCTACGCCTCTCCTACCGCGACTGCAGATCTACCAAAGAGCAAGTTCAACAAAAAAACTGCGCTCTCCGCACAGGCACTCTTTGCAGAGCAGCGTCTGCCAGATTTAATTCCGAAATCACAACCAGCTCAACAGACTGTTGTGACAAAGGCCCCGGCCTACGGATCACCGTTGGTAGGTTTCCATTCAGCTCCAGAGCCAAACGCAGTGCTGATGCTTGATCCAACATGGACAGCAAGAAACCGTCGGACCATCACCATGCAGCACCCAGACCAGAACCAACTGGTAGTTCTGATGAGCCCTGTAACAACGGTTTTAAAGGACGCTCTGACCCAAACGCCATATCGCTCAATTCGCAAACGGATCAACCGCGGATCAGCAATCGCATGGCTGGACTCAATCTACACAGGCGAGATGAAAGTCTCCTCCAGATAGACGTTGTAATGAATGCTCGTCAACACGGCATCAAAATGCCGTGGAAGCACTCTCCTGTCCTCAGCTAGCTCAGCCTATATCAACAAAGCCAATCAGCACTGCCCGTTCAGGTACTGCTCAACTACGCCCCCTCGCAAACACAAAAAAGGCCCCTCACCGCAGTAAGGAGCCTCTTTCAGAACTCGTGCTAAGAAGCAGCTCGCGCATACACACGCGTTGCTCTCACCAGTTGGAGCGCTTATGCGTCTTCCATTACTGGGCCAGCCATGCCGAGCGCATGCAGGTAAAGATCGAGGATTGCCTCTTCTTCTTCACGCTCATGCGGCTTACGCTTACGCAAAGAAACGATTTTGCGCATCACCTTCACGTCAAAGCCGTTACCCTTAGATTCCGCGTAAACATCCTTGATGTCATCCGCGATAACTTTTTTCTCTTCTTCAAGACGTTCAATACGTTCAATAAATGCGCGCAGCTGATCTGCTGCTACACCACCGGCATCTGACATATGAAATCCACCTTACGTTCGTGCGAAACACCATTAACCTTGTTGTCTTGCTGCCAGAACTGAGCACACGGGTCAACCGTTCACGACCTCTTTTCAGCAACCTTTACAGGTTCTGGGGGATGAACTGAATTTCAATGGGAATATAAAACAGTTGCCTCAATTGCCGCACAATCTATTGGCACTCACCTGACGGAAATTCACCTTAGCATTGTGGCCTGTTTTCTCTATCTGACATTCATTGTCAGGTAGCCTTTACAGGTTGCCATAAAAATAAGTGCCGCTACGTACGCATTGATACCGCAGTCAAAACATACTCACAATTGTCCAAAGATAAATCTGCGCGACAAATTCGCCAGCTAAATATATCAGCGAACCAGCCTACTAACTAAAAGTCTTCACTCGGAAATTTAAGATAACAAATTCGAAATTTCCATTCAGCGGAACATTTGCCTCAATCAAAACCCGACAAAGTGTCGCAGCATCAAGAAACAACTTTCGGCTCCGCTACGTAATACGAGTTTTGCTAATCTCCTGATGCTCATTATTGAGCGGTCCAAACCGGACAATTGTCCGAAATGATGTTTATCTCTTTGTCTTATCTTTCAAAAAATCACAGCCAAAAAAGGGAGGAACTGTGGGAGGTAACACTGTTTTTTGGCTTTTCGCTTGATTCCATGTAGAACTCAGGCCAATAAAGATATTCAGATTCCTAGAGGTAAGGTCCGACTTTTGGATCATATTTCAAATGTTGACGGGGGTCGTCCACACTCATCCAGAGTAAGGGTGGCGCAACCAAAGCATGACATGTCGGGTTTAAGCCAATTCATCATCCTGCCGTTTTTGCATGGTCAATGGTGAGCTGGGGCAACGTTCTTTACTCAGAACAACCTGTATTACCCTTTAGTCGTGCTCGAAATCACGTCGGCCATGGGCTGAACCACGTTGACAAGGGCATCAACTGAACGCATTAAACTGCCGTTTGTAGCTGTACATATGACTGTTATGAGAACATCCAGAAACGACTTCGCATCTGCTGTAATAAACCGTTTTCGGAAAAATTCACTGGCTCTTGCCTGTGTTGCTTTTGGAGTTCTGAGCTTTCAGCAGATCCCCTCTGCTAAAGCGGACTTTCGTGCATGCAATAAGACCGAAAGCACAGTTAACATCGCAATAGGCTACCGCGATGGCGCCGATTGGATCACCGAAGGATGGTGGACCATCGACAAAAACACCTGCGACACACTGGTGTCCGGGGATTTGGCGTCACGCTACTATTACTTGTACGCAGTACAAACGGATCAAAATGGCGAATGGGATGGCAAGGCGTATATGTGTGTACGTCAAAAAAAGTTCACCATTCGCGGTATAGAAGACTGTGTCGCTCGCGGTTATGAGCGAACAGGTTTCTTTGAAATAGATACAGGCGAGCAAAGCAGCTGGACGGTCCAGCTGACGGAGCCGGTAGAGCAAGGAACAGGTGGACGATGAAGCGTAATAGACGGGTCAAAATTCTAGCAACTCTCGGCCCGGCGTCTTCCGAAAAAGAAGCAATCAAAAAGCTATGGCTTGCAGGTGCAGATGTTTTCCGCATCAACATGAGCCATTCCTCCCACGAAGTTCTCAACAATTTGGTTGGTCGCATCCGCGAAGTAGAAGCAGAAGTAGGCCGTCCAATCGGCATTCTCGCTGACTTGCAGGGTCCTAAACTGCGCGTTGGCACTTTCGCAGATGACGCAAAGCCAGTTCTAGAAAATGGCGCAACCTTTGTTGTAGACGCAAACGACGCTCCAGGTGACGCATCCCGCGTATACCTCCCACACCCAGAAATTCTTGGCAGCCTCGAAGTTGGCCACCGCCTTCTTGTAGATGATGGCAAAGTTTGCCTGCGTGTAACTGAAGCGTCTCCACAGCGCTGCGTGACCACTGTTGAAGTGGGCGGTAAGATCTCCAACCGTAAAGGCGTTTCTGTTCCAGATACAGAGATCCCTGTTGGTGCATTGACCGAAAAAGACCGCGCAGATCTTCTTGCAGCTCTCGATGCAAAAGTTGACTGGGTCGCACTGTCCTTCGTACAGCGCCCAGAAGACCTCATCGAAGTTCGCAACACCACTCAGGGCCGCGTTGGCGTTCTGGCAAAAATCGAGAAGCCTCAGGCAATTGATCGTCTCTCTGAGATCATCGAGCTGTCCGATGCAATCATGGTTGCCCGTGGTGACCTTGGCGTTGAAATGCCACTTGAGCAGGTTCCAGGCCTTCAGAAGCGTATGATCCGCGCATGCCGCAAAGCTGGTAAGCCAGTTGTTGTTGCAACGCAGATGCTTGAAAGCATGATCACGTCTCCGGTGCCAACCCGCGCAGAAGTTTCTGACGTGGCAAATGCAGTGTTTGAAGGTGCGGACGCAGTGATGCTTTCCGCTGAATCAGCTGCAGGTGACTTCCCGACGGAAGCCGTTACAACCATGGACAAAATCGCCGTGGAGGTTGAGCAGGACGAGAACTACCGTTCCATCATCCACGCTCAACGTACAGAACCAGAAGCAACCGGCGCTGACGCAATCACTGCTGCAGCTCACCAGGTCGCTGAAACTCTGGATCTGGCAGCGATTATTTCCTACACCGCATCTGGTGGCACAGCACTGCGCGCATCCCGCGAGCGTCCTGCAACACCAATCATTGCGTTCTCTCCTGAAATCTCCACGGTTCGCCGCCTGACCATCGGTTGGGGTCTGCACTGTGTTGCCAATCAGGATGCTGCGACTGAGGAAGATCTCATCGATCGCGCATGCTGCCTTGCAAACACTGAAGGTTTTGCAAAGCCAGGTCAGCGCGTTCTGGTTTCCGCTGGTGTTCCATTCGGCACCCCGGGTTCCACAAACATGCTGCGTATCGCATTCGTGGGTTCCAAAGACGCTTAAGTCGTCAAAGAACACATCTTAAAGCAATAAAAAGCCCGTGATTTCGTATCACAGGCTTTTTTCTTTCAATCGATTAAATGAGCTTGCTCCAACGCAACGAACTTCACAAAACACAGCCTTGCTTTAAAACGCCCATTTGAAGTCTGTGAGCCATTCACTCTCACTCCAAAGACGACGAGCAACCTCTGGGTTCAGCGCATGGCTAGCGATCTGCGCTTTTCCAACCGGTCCAACAGTCTCCATGCGCTTTGTTGGGCCATAGTAGCCATTCGGCTCAACTTCCACTCCAGCCGCAGCAAGCACCGTTGGCAATGCACCTCGCTCAGCAGACTGCGCGAACATGCTATTCATCCACTTGTACGCCATGCTCATCCAACCTGTCGGACCTGTACTCTGCAAATTAGTGGCTGAATAACCTGGATGCCCCATAGCTACAAACGAAGCACTCCCCGCATCCGACAGACGTCGCTGAAGCTCCAGTCCAAACATCAAAGTGGCCAGCTTACTTTGCGAGTAGGCTTTCATAGGCGCATAATTTTCACGCATCATCAGGTCGTTAAAGTTGATCTTCCCCATTTTGTGCACAAGGCTGGCAACCACAACAAATCTACCCTTTGCAGCTTCAACATTAGGTTTGAGCAAGCCTGACCATAGAAAGTGCCCCAGATGGTTGGTCGCAAACTGCAACTCATACCCATCAACACTCTTCAACTCCGGTGTCTGCATAATACCAGCGTTATTGATGAGAGCATCAATCTTGGTGTATCGTGAAGCGACGATTTCCGCTGCATGGCGAACAGACGAGAGATCGCTCAAGTCCAGCTGGACCAGATCTACTCTTCCTTTCGCCTGAGTTCGCAACGCTTGCTGGGCAGCTGAACCTTTTTCAGCATTCCGACAGGCAATAACAACATCACCACTCGCTTTCGCAAGCATCCTTGCCGCTTCAAGGCCAATACCGGAGTTACCGCCTGTTATGATATAAGTTTTACCCTCAAGAGAAGGCAGTTTATCCGCAGTCCAGTTGGATACTGCGCTGCTCTTGTTCACTGTGCTCATTAAATTCTCCACTGCGCGGCACCTGTTCGTGCCGCATAATAAAGTTGACAATAATTACTAAAATTGTCAACTGGGTAAACATGAAAACAAACTTTGATAAAAAGAAGGCATTGGGCGTTTTTGCTCAATATGGCTTCCGAAAGACCTCAGTCGGTGACGTTGCAAGCGCGGTCGGCCTCTCACGCCAATCGCTCTACAAAAAGTTTGGAAGTAAGGAAGAGTTGTTCCAGACCATAATCGAGGAGTATTCTGAAGAGGTTGGGCTCCAGGCACTGGATATTCTCGAAGAAAAGACCAATGACTCCAAATCTCGCATCCTACGCGCTTTGGACACGATCATAGGTCAGCATGTCGATCTGATGAGAAACTCTGTCCATGGCGCTGAACTGGTTCAGATGGGTGAGCAGGTTATGTCTGCCGTTGGTAAAGGCATCATGCCTCGGGTCATGCTCAAAATTGCGGATGTGATCCTGGAGACGCATGAGAACCGAAGCAAAGAGCAAGCAGAAGACGACGCCTTCATCCTCTACACCCTCGCCAAGGGGCTCTCTCTAACGGTCTCAAACTACGCAGAATATAAATCAGGCATCACCAGAGCTGTAAACCGCCTACTAGACTAAGAACCAGTAGTCTTTGAAAGCTTAGTGATACTGCCCCCACAGCTCCTCACGTAAGCTTTTAACAGCATCCTGAGCATTCTCCAGCAACGGATAGATGCTCAGCACATGCTGAAACACTTCAAGTGCCTTATCGTTCTTTCCAGTTTTCCGAAGGATCATGGCAAAACCTGAGAGCGCAGGATAATGGCGCGGCTCGATCCGAAGCACTTGCTCAATGTCAGCAAGTGAACGCCCCAGATCCTCTTTCAAGAAATATACGGTCGCCCGGCGGTTCCACCCTTCCACATATCCGGGATCTAAACGAACAACCGCATCCAGCAAATCAAGCGCTAAACCGTATTCTTTCCCCTCAATGGCTTTAGCAGAACGCATCATAAGCAGATCAAGCGTATGACTCCCAGACTGCATGAAGAGGCTATGTATGCGCCGTGAGATCGATTGCGCATTACCCAATGTATCCGCATCCCTCAGTTCAAGGAACAAGGCATCCAGAAGCTGCCCACGCGTGTAGTGAGCGGGTACACCATGCCCAGGTGCAGACCGCCCTATCTGAGCAGGACCGCCAGCAGGGCCATTAAGAGCAGCCTCAGGGCCGGTATTGAGCTTAGAATGCCCCTTTAGCCCACGAGTGACCTGAGCCTCTACGGGACCCACAACAGCCACAACACGCTCAAAAGCACCTAAACGCTCCACTCCCACCACAAGCAGCAGGAAACACGCAAGCGCGACAGCACCACAAGCGCCAACACAACGCCTCAACCTGTCAGATTGTCGAGAAAAAGAACCCCCTACCGAGAAACCGGAGAGCTGAAGTTGTAGAAACGTCGATGCCCCTGTGACGGAGCTGTTTGGGCGAGCAAACAAAAAAAACCGCATGGCAAAAGCATCTCACTTTTGCCATGCGGCTCGCAACTCTTAGAACCAAGGGTTTTTCGCGCTGTTTTAGTTTAAATCAGCGCAGAAAACTTAACCCTGACGTGCTTTAAAGCGTGGGTTCTTTTTGTTGATGATGTAAACACGACCCTTGCGGCGTACCATCTGGTTATCACGATGGCGGCCCATGAGTGCCTTAAGAGAATTCTTAATCTTCATTATCCTACCCCCGGTTAGGGTCAATTTTATAGGGATCCTGAAGTACCACGATCCGCCAGTGAAAAGAGGCGCTAAGCGCCTCATTAGTACAACCTCTGATCTCGCCGCGCTGCATTCTTACGAAGCGGCGCAGGACCAAGATCGAGGTCCGCTCCGCCGGATATACATCAAGGATGTTAACCGACGAAAAATGGTGGGCGTGACAAGGATCGAACTTGTGACCCCTACGATGTCAACGTAGTGCTCTCCCGCTGAGCTACACGCCCGAAACTTTCAAAGAAGCTCGTCCGTCAGCGCTTAAACGCTGCGGTGGAGAGGCGTATAAGAGGAATTTTGGGAACGTGCAAGTCCAAAAATGGAAATTTGCTATCTCTTTCCACATTCACCCCTCAAAACTAACTAAACAAGCATTTTTTCCACTTCGCGTACCAAATCTTTTAAGTGAAAAGGCTTGGAAAGAACCTTTGCATCCTGAGGTGCCTTGGAATCAGGATTAAGCGCAACAGCAGCAAATCCTGTGATGAACATAACCTTCAGGTCCGGATCAAGTTGAGTAGCTTTACGAGCCAACTCAATACCATCCATCTCTGGCATCACAATGTCAGTTAGCAATAGGGCAAAGGGCTCTTCGCAAATACGTTCGTATGCGCTCTTTCCATTATCAAAGGAAACAACAGTGTGCCCAGCCTTCTCAAGTGCCTTGGACAAGAACTGGCGCATGTCATTATCGTCTTCCGCGAGCAGAATTCGAGACATGTTCGACAACCTTAAAACTCCAGGTGCAGCGACGGGGTTCTCTTTTCAGAGCCCTCCCGTAAATAAATAGAATATGTCAGACGCACTCGCCCCTCGCAATCCGACAGATTCCGAATACTGTACGCTGTTAGGAACAGGAAACTACTCGGGAATACCTGTCAAAACAATAGGGACAAATGAAACAGGTTCACTTCTAAAGAGACTTCTGCGTCAACTGAGGGTCCAGCGCCACACCGCCCCCTCAAACTACGCAAAAACTCGCGCATCTCTTGCCTATTTCATAAGCAAACTTTCAAATGTCTAGCCCATACGCAGATCTCGTTCTATAGTGAGCGGGATTGCGGTGATTAAGGAATGTAGGCTCTGTGACAGTTTTGGAAGATCATCAGATTAAGGCGATAGCGAACTACAGCAGTGCGCTTGACACCGGAGATCAGGTACCCGCATTTGAGGTACTCTCCCCAGATGAACATTCTGTCCCTTTTATTTTTAACAGCCCCCACTCCGGGCGCGCGTACCTTTCGTCGTTCCTTCAAGCCTCTCGATTGGACACCACCCAGATCAGACAAAGCGAGGATGCATTTGTCGATCTTCTCATCAAGGATGTCGAGCAGCTAGGTGCACCGGTTCTAAAAGCCAACTTCCCGCGTGCTTACCTTGATGTGAACAGAGAGGCCTATGAGCTCGATCCAAAGATGTTTGAAGGCAAGCTCCCCAAGCACATCAACTCGCGCTCTCTGCGTGTTGCAGGAGGTCTTGGAACCATCGCCCGCATTGTGGGTGAGCGCAGAGAAATCTACCACACGCGTATTCCGGCAGAAGAAGCGCTGGATCGCATTGAGCAAGTCTACAAGCCCTACCACAACACCCTGCGTGGCCTTTTAAGCAACGTACAGGACAAGTTTGGTCTCGCAGTCCTGGTAGACTGCCATTCAATGCCATCCGCCAACTCAAACAAAAACCACGACCCCAAAGCCGACTTCGTCATTGGGGATAGGTTCGGGACCAGCTGTTCTGCCTGGCTTTCATCCTGTGCAGTCGGACTGTTGCAAAACATGGGCTATAACGTAGCTCTCAATCGCCCGTATGCTGGCGGCTACATCACAGAAAACTACGGCAAGCCAGAACGCGGCGTGCACGCGCTGCAGGTTGAGATCAACCGAGCACTCTACATGGATGAGCACACCCACCAGCCACACTCAGGTTTCCATGACCTGCGCAAAGACCTGATGGAGTTCATTACTGCCTTGGTCGAGATGGTAACGGAAAGCTTTACCAGAGAAACTCTGGCTGCAGAATAACCTGCAGCCCCAGTCCATACTGCCTAAAAACCAAGCCAGTAGTCGTAAAGCCTCTCAATATCTGAGGAACACATAAGAGGCATGGCCCCTTTCAGGACTTCATCTGTCCAATCCCACCATTTCATCTCCAATAGCATCTGAACCTGCTCTTCAGAAAAGCGGGAGCGCACAACTGTTGCAGGATTACCGGCCACAACGGCATATGCTGGTACATTCTTAGTCACGACAGCACGGCTGCCAATCAATGCGCCGTTACCGATCTGCACACCCGGCATGATCATCGCTTCAGAACCGATCCAGACATCATTGCCAACACATGTTGAACCTGCAGGCTTGAAACCGTCCTGAGCTCCTTCAAAAGCAGGCTCATCAAAATAGTGAAATGGAAACGTTGTGGCCCATTCAGGACGATGCCCCTGGTTACCGGCCATCATAAACGCTGCCCCTGAACCGATAGAGCAATACGCACCGATAATCAGCTTGTCTTGCGTCTCTTCATCTGAGCGTAGGTATCGAGCACACTCATCAAAGCTGTGGCCGTGATAATATCCAGAATAGTAGGAATGCTTTCCAACAATAATATTGGGATTAATCACCTGCTCCTGAAGCGGGATCCCCTTAAACGGACTCTCAAAAAAATTCGGCACCTTGTTCTCCCCTTGCCTGCACCTCCCTACGACGGAGAACATTAACAACCAGACAAAAAAAAGGCCGCTCTCAACTGGAGGCGGCCCTTAGTCTAGGGAGGAAACGCCCTTCGCGAAGGGCGGCGCAGACACTGAATGTCGCGCTGCAACAAGACTCGCATCGCATCGCAAACACGTCAAGCATTCAGCGCAGTAATCAAGCTGTTCCTATACGAATTGGCCAGTTTGTATCCTTGAGACAACACCCTGATTTTTCAGGGATCATAGCCGTTGGTATGAGTTTCACGCGATAGTTTAGCAGTAAGTCGTAGACACCAATGCGTGGCTTCAACAAGAGCATTCTCAAACTAAAACCGGCCTCAGAGCCATAGGCATTTGCACTTTTCCAAATCCTGACTATGGTGCGCATGCAATTGACTGCTCCTACCGGATAAATTGATATGACCTCTTCCAGTTCTGATTACGCCTTTCTTCACAAACTTGCTGACGCGGCAGATGCTAAAACCATGCAGCACTTCCGCAGCGGCTACGAAGTAGACAACAAACTGGAAGCAGGCTTTGATCCAGTCACTATCGCGGATCGTTCAGCAGAAGAAGCAATCCGCACGGTTCTGGAAGCAGAGCGCCCGGATCACGGTATCATCGGCGAAGAATATGGCAAAGTCCGCGAAGATGCCGATAATGTCTGGGTTCTTGATCCAGTCGACGGCACACGCTCTTTCATCTGCGGCACCCCGTTGTGGGGCACACTGATTGGCCTCAGAACCAACGGTAAAGCGTCTCAAGGCATCATGAGCCAGCCGTATAACAGCGAGCGCTTTTGGGGCGATTGCAACGAAGCTTTTATGACTGGTCCGCTCGGCAAGCGTGTTCTGAAAACCCGCAGCTGCGCATCCTTGTCAGAGGCAATCATCACCACGACCGAGCCAGCCTTGTTCAATGAAGTCGAGCGCCCGGTATGGGACACGATCTGCGCAGAAGCTCGCCTCACCCGCTACAGCACAGATTGTTACGGCTACGCCATGGTGGCAGCAGCAGGCTTTGATGCAGTCATTGAGACCGGCATGAACACCTACGACATTCTTGCCCTGATCCCAATCATCGAAGGCGCTGGTGGTTTTGTCACCAACTGGACCGGAGGCAATGCAGCAGACGGCGGGCAAGTGCTTGCCACAGGCGACAAGCGCCTCCACGATGAGCTGCTCACCAAACTGGCGCAAGTAGCTGTTTAATCCGCACTTCCCGGAATAAATGCATCAAATGCAGCCCAGAACTGCTCACGATAAGGATCTCGCTCCATTAGAATCTCATGGCGAGATCCTCGAATCTCCAGAAAACTCATACCTGGGCAAGAGCGACAGACTTCTTCTGCATCGTCAGTCGAGACGATCTGATCCTTTCCCGCGCCGATGACTAAAGATGGCACGCCGAATTCAATCTGAAATTCAGGCTCTCTAAAGCGCTCTGTCGCCAATCCCATAGCACGGAACCAGCTCACCGTCGGAGAACCCAGCCCCAACTGAGGCGCCTCTTCAAGAATAGCATTCATCCGCTTAAAGCGATCAGGATCAGACGTGAGCGTATTACCGTCATAGTCGACAAGGATCTTGTCATTGCCGCCGGGAACAAAAGCGTTCCCCATGCCAACCCAGACAAGCGTCTTGGCAAGCGCACCTGCCATCTTGACCATACGCCCCTTCATCGCAAGGCCGACGAGGGGAGCTGTTAGCACCGCGCGGTCAATCTTGGTCTTCAGCCGCCGGTTAGCATGCATAACCACAGCGCCACCGGTTGAGTGCGCCAGAAGGAAGTGCGGCCCAGGGCAATCAGAAAGCGAGACATTGTCCAAAACAGCGTGCAAATCCAGAGCAAACTCATCAAAGCTCTCAACGTGGCCACGTCGCTCGTTCTTCAACAAACGCTCAGAACCACCCTGCCCGCGCAGATCAAAAGCCACCACATAGAACCCACGCGCCCGCAGTTCCTCAACAACCTCAAAGTATTTCTCAATAAACTCGGTACGGCCTTGGACAACAGTCACAGTCCCCTTGAGCGGAGACGCGGTCGGAGCCCAGCGTGCCCAACGGATTTTCACGTTGTCTTCTGTCTGGATAAAACCAGACTCCGTTCCCTCTGGAACCCGATTGAAATCCGTGTTGACCAGTACCATCAGCGCGTAACCTCTAGTTCTCTCACTCTCAATTTGATAGCCTTTCCAAGCAACAGGCCGCAACCGCAATTTCTGGAAGTTTTTCCATCTCAGTACGCGGTAACAAGGATATTTACATGCAAGACACAGACCTAACATCTGTTTCCCACGAGATTACCAGCCTAGCTCAGCTCGAAGAGCTCTATGGAAGCCCGAAACAAATCTCTATCGATAAAGAAGTCGGCTATATTTCTCAGCACTACAAAACCTTTATCGAAACCTCTCCTTTCTTCGCACTCACAACTGTTTCTGAAGAAGGCACCGACTGCTCTCCACGTGGGGACCCTGCAGGCTTTGTAAAGGTCATTGATGAAAAAACCATCGAGTTTCCGGACCGTCGCGGCAACAACCGCATCGATAGTTTACGTAACATCGTTCAGGATCCACGCGTCTCTTTGCTGTTTATGATCCCTGGTGTCGGTGAAACCATCCGCATCAACGGAAAAGCCAAAATCTCTGCAGACCCATTCCGGCTGGAAGCTCATAAGATAGAAGGTAAACTGCCGAAATCTATCATGGTTGTCACAGTCGAAACCATCTACTACCAGTGTCAGAAAGCCATCTACCGCTCAGGCCTATGGACGGAAGATGCGAAGGTAGACCGCAAAACGGTTCCAACTGCCGGACAAATGGCGCAAGCACTGTCAAAAGTGGAGTTTGACGGCGACGCCTATGACAAGGCTTATCCGGGGCGCATTAAAGAGACAGCATACTAGAGCCCAAACACCGAAAGACCTGCCTTGATCGCAAAGAGGCAGGTCAGACGGACAAACAGATTAAGATCTCGGGAATGCCCCTTAGTACCCCAAATAACGGTACTTGATGATCCAACCACTATAGGCATCTACAACCAACCGTGCCCGGTGTTGCCCCTGCCAGCTGGCTTTTACAATATACACGTCGCCCTTACGTTTTACTTTTTTGAAGTTCCGGTAACCCCAGGCCCGTAGACGGCGTTTCACCTGCTTCTTGTTCAATGCATGGTGTTGCCCATGTCCCCAATGACGGTTCTTCTTATAGTGAGCCTGCGTGACCTGAACGCTTACGTTTGGTCCATCGTAGGTGAATTGAGCGCCTGCATTTGCCGGAACCGCCGCACCAGAAACTCCCAGAGCAACAACAGCTGCAGCGGCCAGTCCGGTTACTTTTTTCTTCAAAGCATTCATCTGTTCTCTCCTTGTCGGCAATAGGGTTTGCCTGAATACAAGGAGAACGTAACAAGGCGCGGATGTACGGGATCAGAAGCGCCTGTTCAGGTTCTGTTAATCTGAAAATGCGGGCATCATTCCAGCAAAAACACCTATTTTGAAAAAAACTCTTGAAACTTATTCGCCCCGTCCCCATCTCAAAATCACAGGCGCCACAGAGTGGGTCTGACACCGCTTAGAACCTTCGCCACGAATGGGAAGGCACTGTAAGCAAAAGAAAATTTCATCGTCCGCGCGCTTTGCGGCGAATGGTGAACGTTGCTCAGATGACCAGTTGGTCACACAAAAGAGGACACATAAAATGCGTCATTTCGATCTTACCCCCCTCTACCGTTCCACTGTTGGTTTCGACCGTCTTTTCTCCATGCTGGATTCAGGAACGGAACAACAGGGCTCAGCCTATCCTCCTTACAACATTGAGCGCACAGGAGAGAGCGCATACCGCATCTCCATGGCAGTCGCCGGTTTTAAGGAAGATGAACTGACGATTGAAGCTAAAGAACATGTCTTGACTGTTTCCGGCGAGAAAAAGCCTGAAAGCGACGAAAAAGAAGTTCTCTACCGGGGTATCGCCTCCCGCGCTTTTGAACGCCGCTTCCAGATCGCCGAGTATGTGAAAGTGATTGGTGCAAGTCTGGAGCACGGATTGCTCCACATTGACCTCATCAGAGAAATTCCTGAGGCAAAAAAACCGCGCAAAATCAACATCACCGCTGGAGACAAAAAAGAACACAAACAAATTGAAGGCGAAACAGTAGCTCACTAAAGCAGCCCCAAGCCCTCGCGAGGACCTTCCTCCCAAACTCCCACCCTCGCGAGTGGCCACCCTTGTAACATTCTAGATTTTCTGATGTCTCTCCAAGATTGATTGGCACGCCCCTGCCAATCAATCTCACTCAAATCAACAGGTTCCTCCTCCGCAATCCTCCTATGCGGATTTGTCTGGCTGCCTCTCCCCCCAGTAAGGGCCAGACACAATCAACGCCCCGCTTGCCCCAGCGGGGCGTTCTTTTATGCGCGCTTCAGCAAGCACAAAGATACTCTCTCTGCATCTGTTTCTATTTTCTGGAATTTCTGCGTTCCCTACGACCACTCAGCCACTTAAGAATTATCGAGTGGTAAGTTACACGCAAAATAAGAAGGGTAGGTTAGTTCACTTAAGGCCTTGCCTTGAACCCACTGGACTGACACCGCAAGGGTTGGCCTCTAACACCCTTGCTAACCCCTTGCAGGTGCCCCGCTGGTCTGCGGATTTATATCCCTCCGCAGACCAGCATTCTATGCTGCATTGCTCGACACTGCAATCATAAGATGCAATCGCGATACAGGCTGTTTGACGCAATTACCCACGCAGATGCGTCAGAAACTCGTCTACCATCTCTGGTGTGGTCGCAAAGCAGGTCACCAAGCGAAGGAACACTTCATCTTCTGAGACGAAATCCGCTGGAATATCATAAAACTTCGCACCGGCAGCTTCCAGACGTGCCGCCTGTGCTTTGGTGAACACAGGGAACAGTTCATTGGCCTGTGGTTCGATCGGCAATCGCACGCCTTCAATATCGCGCATACCATTGGCAAGACGCATACACATCGCGTTAGCGTGACGTGCTGAAGCCAGCCAGTCATCGTCCTTCAGGTAACCTTCAAATTGCGCAGAAATAAAGCGCGCCTTTGAGAAGACCTGAGCAGCCCGCTTGCGCAAATATTCAAAGCCCTCGGACTCTTCAGGGTTGAAGAACACAACAGCTTCTGCACACCAACAACCGTTCTTGGTACCACCGAAGGACAGAACATCCACGCCGGCTTTCCATGTCATCTCCGCAGGAGAGACATCCAAAGACACCAACGCATTCGCAAAACGGGCGCCATCCATATGCAACGGCACATTCCGGGAATGGGCCACATCTGCCAGTGCCTGAATTTCATCAAGCTGGTAGATGGTCCCAAACTCTGTCACCTGAGAGATGGATACCGCAGCAGGACGGCCATGCATCGGATTGTTATCCGGCACCTTGTCCATCGCTGAACGCAGCGCATCAGGCGTAAGTTTGCCATGTTCGCCACCAATACCAATCAGCTTGTTACCAGCTGTAAAGAACTCCGGAGCGTGACACTCATCAACATTGATGTGTGCATCTTCATGACAAAACACTGCCCCACCCGGCTTCGCATAGGTCGCAAGCGCCAGGGAATTGGCTGCTGTTCCTGTAGAAACCAAAAACACAGCAACTTCTTTTTCAAAGAGATCATTGAATTGCTGCTCAATAGAGCGGCTCAATGGATCAACCCCATAAGCGGTGGCAAAGCCGCTTGTATGGTTCGCAAGTGCAGTCATAACTGCACTCGTCGCACCTGCCCAGTTGTCACTCGCAAAAATCATAGGATTTGAATAACAACAAACCGAGGGAACTCAAGCCATTTTTGGCTTATAGGGCGGTGCTCTCCGCCATAAGCTCTCTAGGTCAACAGCACTTGTACAGAGTCTTTGTGCAGTCGATCCTTCTGAGCATCCGTTTTCAGTGTCAAAACAAGCGGACAATGATCAGAAACCTCAGGCTTTTGAAGCACTTGAAAGTCCATAATCTCGTCAACCCGATCGATCAGCATGTAATCGGCAAATTTTCCCGGCTTTTTGTAATGGGAGTTCCGCGTGGTTTCGATCTCATAATGATTGACCAACTCAACAAAGCCATCGTCTTCCAACAAACGAATGGTCTCACTGCCAGGCTCTACATTAAAATCTCCACACACCACTCTTAGATCACCGGGCTCAGAAACCGCCTGCGAAATATTGAGCAACCGCTTCGCTTGTTCAAAGCGTTCTAGCGTGTCCTTCTTACCATTCAAGTCACGCAGGCCATGCATATGGGTGATACTCACGGCACGATCTGTTGTATAATCATAAACACGAATTCCATGCGCACTGCGAGAGCGTGGATGGTCTCCATAACTTTCCGCAGCATAACCTTTGTGCACAAATCCCTGCACCTGACCAACGATGGGATAGGAACGATGCACAAACGTGGCCAGACCCCATTGAGATGAGATAGTCTGCTCTTCATCCCACAGCACACCCTGAGCAGCAGGACAAAAGGCGGCAACATGCTCAGGCAGTGCCGCACACACATCACGGAAGAAATTTGCCCGCTGAGGTAAGACGTGATCGCCATCCCTATAAGTCAGCCAGTCCTTATCGCTTTCCGGTGTATGAACCACCTCTTGCAGACAAAGAACATCAGGCACAGCCTGAGATAAATACGGCAGCAAGTCAGAGTAGAGCGTCCCTCCCCAACCATTCAAGCACATGATCTGCAACACGATCTCCCATAGTTCTGAGTGCGCATGCTCCAGTCATATACGCAAACGAAAAAGAGCGTATCACTTCAACAGTGATACGCTCTAATATCTATACGCAAACCCGCAGGTTTGTCAGGCTCTCAGTGTAACCTTATGCGTGGCTCTTAGTGTCTGAAACACCAGTTTCGTGGTGAATGCCAAACCATTTGCCCAGCACCCAGTCCAACGAGAACACGCCAGGACCACGGATCACAAGCACAGTTGCCAGGAAGATCCATAGCGCGCGCTGATCAAAGATCAAAGCAGATGGATGACGATCAAACAGTGCACCAATTGTTGGCATATCAACGCCATGACCAACCACATCCACTATGGACATAACAATCACGAAGCCAATGAAACCAATGCTTGCGGCACGAGTAAACAAGCCGACAACAATCAGTACCGGAATGATAACTTCACCCCAAGTTCCCAAAAGCACAATCAGGCCATATGGGAAAAACGGGATCTGAGAGATATCGTATCCAGCCGCCTCGGTAATATGCGGCAAGATCTGCGCATATGCACCGGTTGAAGGAAACAGGAATCCAAGCGCACCATCACCAAACTTGGTTAGCGCCGAATTCCAGAAGTACATAAACAGGACGCCTGCGAAAAGAAAGCGCGCAGACAAGCCGAGAAACCAGCCTTCAGTTACGCGCTCCAGCCAGCCAAATACGCCCTGGTATAAATTTACAAGCATTCTCATCGGATTCCTCCTCTGGTGCTTTCCACCACTCGGGGGCCTTACCGCCCGGCCCCTCGCAATCAATATTAAGCTTTGACGTCCACGCTCGCGAACACGCGTGCGCTCAGCAGGCAGCCCAATGCCTGCGACAGATCAAAGAATTTGTAAGAGGATGAAACCGCTTCTGCAGCTTCTCCCAATGTCTTGCCAAAGAACAGTAAATCAGCGAATGCCGCTACGTCCTGAGCCAATCCGGTCAGTGTCACGTCCATATCTGGTCGGCAAATCAAAATCACTTGATCAGCCTCTGGAGTGATGCCTTCCACATCTTCCGAGCGGTTCTGTTTCCAGATCTCGCTAAGCGGAAAACGGGAGTAAATCAGTCTATGTGCAGGGATAGGGGTAAACACCGCATCCCCTAGTTTTGCTGGATCAATCTTGGATAACACATCCGGCGCAACAGGCGTCGCATTTGGCCCGTGGTAAACACGCAGCCATGCCCATTCCAGCGCAGCAACATCTTTCAGATAGGGATAGTCCGCGAGTGGAGGAAACGCACCAATGAACTCAGAGAACTTGCCCCCAAACTCACTCAGTACCGGCTGCTCTGGCGGATGCTTACGAACGAACTCCGCAGCAAGTGCCCGGAAATAATCACGCCCAACCAAATCATATACTGCTGGAAAGTTGGCAGCCATCGCATCAATCAAGCTCGCCATTACGTTATTGCGATAAACGCCATAACGCTTCTCAGAGGGATGACCATCACGCCCTACAACCCCATCGGGCACAGGCACAGCTGGATTCATCAGCCCATCCGAAAACATGTCAAAACCTTGCATGTTCGACTGCAAATCCTGCAAAGGAACGCCAAAACCTTTCAACGCAATCTTTTCCTTAGTGCTATCAGGCGCTTGGGACATGATCACCCCGCTTCTCAGCGGCTTGAGCCTGCGTCTCAATGTGAGATTGTATCACCACATCCGCCTGTTCAGCTTCATAAGCGAGAATTTCCCAGGTCGGAATATTCGCATCCCACTCAATAAGAGTTGGCTGAGGGCCTGTCCGGTCAATTGTCCGCGCATAAAGCGCCCACACAGGATCAGCAACTTTACGATCATGTGCATCGATTAGAAGAGGATAGCCCAGCTCATCTGTTTCTGGTGCATGCCCGCCAAGGTGAATTTCCTGTACGTGCTCAACCGGGAATCGGTCCACATAATCTTCAGGAGAACCACCAGAGTTCGTCGCAGAAACAAAGACATTGTTCACGTCCAGCAGCAATCCGCAGCCAGTTCGTTTTACAATCTCGCGAAGAAACTCAGTTTCTTCATAGGTGCTCTCCTTGAAGATCACATAAGCACTTGGGTTTTCAAGCAACATCTGACGACCAAGGAAGGTCTGCACTTCATCAATATGGTCGACGACCTGCTGCAATGTCACCTCAGTGTAAGGCAGAGGCAGAAGATCATTGAAATACTCGGTGTCGTGTGTTGACCAGGCCAGGTGCTCACTGAAAAGGCCCGGATCATAACGATCAGCGACATCTTTCACGCGAGAAAGGTGCTCTTTGTTCAGCGGATCAGCTCCGCCAATAGACAACCCGACACCATGAAGAGAGATAGGATAATCACGCCGGATCGCTTCAAGGTAACCGTGTGGAGGACCACCAGCACCCATATAGTTTTCCGCATGAATTTCGAAGAAGCCCATGTCAGGCTTGTCATTGAGAATACGATGATAATGATCAGCTTTTAAGCCCACGCCACCTCGTGCAGGTAGTTTTGCATTGACTCTTTGCGCACACATATCAGTACCTCGTTCTATATTATGACTTCTTCTTAAAGAAACACCGGAGGGGAAAAACCCGCCCCGGTGCAACGCAGTATATTGTAAAGTAAAGCGATTAGTGAGGCAGATCGCGGGAAAGTTCAGTCAAAGAACCTTTACGGTCACCTGGGACTTCAATGGATTCACATGTACCGGTTGGTACGAGGGTCCAAGCATTGCCCTGATAGTCAACAGTGGAAGTACCTGCACAAGTGGTGCCAGCGCCCGCTTTACAGTCGTTTTCACCAGCAAGGGAAACGCCGTAACATTTTTCTTTAGAAGCAGCTTCAGCAACAGTAATGTTTGCACCAGCTACAGCAGCAGTAACAGCGGTTGCAAGTACAGCAGCGGACAACGTTTTTTTGGACATTTCAAAACTCCTCAAATTGAAATTCGGCGATGTGTTCAACAGGTTTGGTTCGCCTCTGAAGACAGTTCTGACAAAAAACTCGATCAATGGGAAATCAAACACATGTTATTTTCACGCGATTAAATCAATAAAATGAGATCATCGTCCTCACAGGTTCGTGAATAGTTGAAATATTATTGCATCTAACTTGAGTTTTAGATGCCAATGCGACAATCGGCCTAATAAAATTAAAAGAATAGAAATAAAGACTTTCTGAAACGCTCTTGCTCTACCCTCTGAAATCTGGCATGTTCGCGACGCGGAAAAGGACAGGAGTGCTGTCCTTATTATCCCGCATGCGTTGATGACAATCTGGAAGACAGCTTCCAAGCGATCCACCTAAGAGATCCACACAACGCAAAAGAGAAGGATGTAGGCGCGTTCCCAACGCCGCGACATTCTCCCCCAAATGTGTGCCATGCGGACATATCGCAATGCACTCGCCAAAGGGGTAAGATAGATCGGAGGAAACTCCGAATGGGCGGCCCTATGTATAAAGAGGCCGTGCTTCATTCGACAGATCCGGGGCAAGCCGTGCCGGGGCTTCGAACGAGCCGCGAGGAAGACCTCCCCGCGACCCGAACGAGGAAGTGACCTTAACCGGTCACATTGAGATGAGCGAAAGTGAGGCCAAAAATGGCAGAAAAAGGAGGAAACACGATGCATATGAGTGGGGGGGAACCTATGAAAACCCGAGCTACCACCACAGGCACCGTTACGGAAAAACTCCGCACTGCTGCCACTGAGGGGCTTTACAATCCAGCCAAAGAGCACGATGCCTGTGGCGTCGGCTTTATAGCTAACCTCAAAGGCGCACAATCTCACCACGTGGTACAAAGCGGCCTTCAGATCGTTGAAAACCTGACACACCGCGGCGCAGTTGGCGCTGACCCATTGATGGGCGACGGTGCAGGTATGCTGACCCAGGTCCCACACGAGTTTTTCAAAGAAGAATGCTCGAAGATCGGATTCGATCTTCCAGAAGCTGGCGAATACGGCGTTGCGTTCTTCTTCCTTCCACAAGATAAAAAGCTCCGCGAGCAGTGCGAAAGCATCGTTGCGGAATGTGTTTCTGATGAAGGTCTAGAAGTATTAGGCTGGCGTGATGTTCCGGTCGACAACTCTTCTTTGTCGAAAGCACCGGATATTGCAGCGACAGAACCTGTTTCCCGTCAGTTGTTTGTAACTCTACCAAACAATACTGATGGCGATATTCTGGAGCGCCGCCTCTTTATCCTGCGCAAAGTGATCTCCAACGTAGTGCGCGAGAAATCTGAGGGCGTAGAAAAAGGCTTCTACGTCGTTTCCTTCTCCAGCCGCACCATCGTCTACAAAGGCATGTTCCTCGCGTACCAGCTTGGCGCTTACTATGACGATCTGCGTGATGAGCGCTTCATCTCTGCGTTGGCGTTGGTTCACCAGCGCTTCTCAACCAACACCTTCCCATCGTGGGATCTGGCTCACCCATACCGCATGGTTGCGCACAACGGTGAAATCAACACCTTGCGCGGCAACGTAAACTGGATGGCAGCCCGTCAGGCATCTGTATCCTCTCCTGCATTTGGTGACGACATCAACAAGCTATGGCCGATCTCTTACGAAGGCCAGTCTGACACAGCATGTTTCGATAACGCATTGGAATTCCTCACCACTGGCGGCTATTCCCTTGCGCATGCAGCTATGATGTTGATCCCGGAAGCATGGGCCGGTAACCCGCTGATGGACGAAAACCGTTGCTCTTTCTATCAGTACCATGCCTCTATCATGGAACCATGGGACGGACCTGCAGCAGTAGCCTTCACAGACGGTCGCCAGATTGGCGCAACACTTGACCGTAACGGTCTGCGCCCTGCTCGTTACATCGTCACTAATGATGACTTTGTGGTTATGTCTTCTGAAGTTGGGGTTCTCGACATTCCAGAAGAGAAGATCATCCAGAAATGGCGTCTCCAGCCGGGCAAAATGCTTCTGATCGATCTGGAAGAAGGCCGCATTGTTTCTGACGAAGAAATCAAGCGCCAACTCTCCACTGCCAACCCTTATAAAGACTGGCTTCACCGCACCCAGATGGTTCTTGAAGATCTGCCATCCGTTCGCGAGCGCGCGCCGGTTGCTGGTGAAACACTTCTCGACCGTCAGCAAGCCTTTGGTTACACGCAGGAAGACATCAAGCTTCTTATGCAACCAATGGCAACCGTTGGTCAGGAAGCACTGGGGTCTATGGGTACTGACACACCTGTGTCCGTCCTCTCAGACAAATCCAAGCTTCTGTACACCTACTTCAAGCAGAACTTTGCGCAGGTAACCAACCCGCCGATCGACCCGATCCGCGAAGAGTTGGTGATGAGCCTCGTGTCCTTCATCGGACCACGTCCAAACCTGTTTGATTTGAAAGGTCTTTCTACCTCCAAACGTCTGGAAGTGCGTCAGCCGATCCTCACCAATGCTGATCTGGAAAAAATCCGCGCCATTGGTGACATTGAAGACAATCAGTTCCAAACCAAGACCCTCGACATCACCTACTCTACTGAGAAGGGGACCGAGGGCATGGAAGGTGCTCTGGAGCGCTTGTGTGCCCGTGCTGAAAAGGCTGTTCATGGTGGTTACAACATCATCATCCTGTCTGACCGTGTAATCTCACGTGCCCGCATCGCAATCCCTGCACTGCTGGCGACAGCTGCCGTTCATAACTACCTGATCCGCAAAGGCCTTCGTACGTCAGTGGGTCTTGTGGTTGAAACGGGTGAAGCACGCGAAGTTCATCACTTCTGCGTTCTGGCCGGTTATGGTGCAGAGGCAATCAACCCGTACCTCGCATTCGAAACAATCCGTTCAATGCACTCTGAAGGGTCTTTCCCTGAGGAAGTGGATGAGCATGAAGTGGTCTCTCGCTACATCAAAGCCATCAACAAAGGTATGCTCAAAGTCATGTCTAAGATGGGCATCTCCACCTATCAGTCTTACTGTGGTGCGCAGATCTTTGATGCGGTTGGCCTGAATTCAGAATTTGTAGAAAAATTCTTCTTCGGTACAGCAACAACCATCGAAGGCATCGGCCTGAAAGAAGTTGCTGAAGAGACTGTTGTTCGTCACCACGATGCATTTGAGGACATTCCTGTTCTGCGTCGCTCGCTGGACGTTGGCGGTGAGTATGCATACCGGACCCGTGGCGAAAACCACATGTGGACCCCGGACAGCATCGCCACTCTTCAACATGCAGTACGCAACAACCTGCCTGAAAAGTATCTGGAATTCGCCAAGGAAGTGAACGAAGCCTCTGGCCGTTACACAATCCGTGGCATGTTCCGCATCAAATCAGCAGAAGAGCTGGGACGCCGTCCAGTCAACATCGATGAAGTTGAGTCCGCAGAAGACATCGTCAAGCGTTTCTCAACGGGTGCAATGTCTTTCGGCTCAATCTCTCGCGAAGCTCATACATCGCTTGCGATTGCCATGAACAAGATTGGCGGTAAATCCAATACTGGTGAAGGTGGCGAAGAAGCCGAACGCTTCAACCCACTGCCGGACGGATCTCCAAACCCAATGCGCTCTGCGATCAAGCAGGTTGCATCAGGGCGCTTTGGCGTAACAACCGAATATCTGGTTAACTCTGATATGATCCAGATTAAGGTCGCTCAGGGTGCAAAACCGGGTGAAGGCGGACAGCTGCCAGGCCATAAAGTGGATGCAGTGATCGCAAAGACGCGTCACTCCACACAGGGCGTAGGCTTGATTTCACCTCCTCCGCACCACGACATCTACTCAATCGAAGATCTGGCACAGCTGATCTACGATCTGAAGAACGTAAATCCAGAGGCAGATATCTCCGTCAAGCTGGTGTCTGAAGTTGGTGTTGGAACAGTTGCAGCAGGTGTTGCCAAAGCGCGCGCAGACCACATCACGGTCTCTGGCTTTGACGGCGGCACAGGTGCATCCCCACTCACCTCTTTGAAACACGCCGGTTCTCCATGGGAGATGGGTCTTGCTGAAACCCAGCAAACACTCGTTCTCAATGGCCTGCGTTCCCGTATCGCTTTGCAGGTTGATGGTGGTCTTCGCACAGGCCGTGACGTACTTGTTGGCGCTCTTCTGGGCGCAGATGAGTATGGCTTCTCAACTGCTCCGCTGATCGCAGCTGGTTGCTTGATGATGCGTAAGTGTCACCTCAACACCTGCCCGGTTGGTATTGCGACCCAGGATCCGGTTCTGCGGAAACGCTTTAAAGGCACTCCGGAACACGTCATCAACTACTTCTTCTATGTAGCGGAAGAACTTCGCGGATTGATGGCAGAACTCGGTGTCAGGAAACTGGACGAAATCATCGGTCGCTCCGACATGCTCGACAAAGAAACTGCAATCAATCACTGGAAGTCTGAAGGCCTTGATTTCTCAAGGATTTTCTATCGTCCAGATGCGACCCAGGAACAAAGCCGCTGGTCACAGCTTCAAGAGCATCCAATCAACGAAGTTCTGGATCGTGAACTCATTCGCAACGCGATGCCAGCACTCGAAAGCAAAGAAAAAGTTGAGTTCCCGGCAAAGATCAAGTCTGTTGATCGTTCCGTTGGCGCGATGCTTTCTGGTCAAATTGCTAAACGCTACGGTGCAAAAGGCCTCAAAGACGATACCATCCATATCTCTATGACAGGTACGGCTGGTCAGGCGTTTGGTGCCTTTGTTGCCAAGGGCGTGACGATCGATCTTGAAGGCGATGCAAACGACTATGTAGGCAAAGGCCTCTCAGGTGGTCGCATTATCGTACGCCCACCAGAGAACACCCGCATCGTGCCGGAAAACTCTATCATTGTTGGGAATACCGTTCTTTACGGAGCAACCAGCGGTGAAGTGTACTTCCGTGGTGTTGGCGGCGAGCGTTTCGCAGTTCGTAACTCCGGAGCAACTGCGGTTGTTGAGGGTGTTGGCGACCACGGATGTGAATACATGACTGGCGGTGTTGTTGTTGTAATCGGTCAGACTGGCCGTAACTTCGCAGCAGGCATGTCCGGTGGTGTTGCTTACGTATTGGACGAAGATGGTACTTTTGGCTCCCGTTGCAACCTTGCAATGGTAGACATTCAGCCCGTGCAAGAAGAAGACGACCTGCTCGAAAAGCTGCATCACCATGGCGGCGACATCGAGTACAAAGGACGTGTGGATCTGTCAGCTGACATGACACGCCACGACGACGAGCGTCTGCGTCTCATTCTTGAAAACCACGTGAAGTATACTGGTTCCACCAAAGCTCAGAATATTCTGAATGACTGGGAGAACTGGCGTCCGAAGTTTGTGAAAGTTATGCCGGTTGAATACCGTCGCGCGCTTCAGGAAATGAAAGCTGCGCGTCTGGGCCTCGCGGCTGCGGAATAAGAGGGGAAGACATGGGTAAGGTAACTGGCTTTTTGGAGATCGACCGGCAGGAGCAAAACTACCAGCCGGCATCAGATCGCATCCGCCATTTTCGCGAATTCACTGTCCCGCTCTCGCAGCCGGAAGTGGAGCGTCAGGCAGCTCGTTGTATGGATTGTGGTATTCCGTTTTGCCACGGTCCTGCCGGTTGTCCAGTAAACAACCAGATCCCCGATTGGAATGATCTGGTTTTCGCTGGCGACTGGGAAGAAGCATCACGCAATCTACATTCAACCAACAACTTCCCTGAATTCACGGGCCGTATTTGTCCTGCTCCATGCGAGGAAGCATGTACGTTGAATCTGGAAGACATTCCGGTCGCGATTAAAACTGTCGAACAAGCAATCGCTGATCGCGCCTTTAAGGAAGGTTGGATCAAGCCTGAACCAGCTGCGACCAAGACAGGTAAAACTGTTGCAGTTATTGGGTCTGGTCCTGCAGGTATGGCAGCTGCTCAGCAGTTAGCGCGCGCTGGTCACACAGTTCATGTTTACGAACGCGAACCAAGTGCTGGTGGTTTGATGCGATATGGTATTCCTGACTTTAAGATGGAAAAACACTATATCGACCGCCGTGTAGCACAGCTGGAAGGAGAAGGCGTAACCTTCCACTACGGTTGTGAAATCGGCAAAGACGTAGAGTTTGAAGAGATCCACACACGTCACGATGCAACACTGCTTTGCACTGGTGCAGAACGCCCGCGCGATCCAGGCATTCCAGGCATGGACCTCAAAGGTGCGATGTATGCGATGCCTTTCCTCGTACAGCAGAACCGCCGCGTTGGTGGTGAAGATGTATCGGGCGAAGAGCCATACTGGGCTGGCGGCAAACACATTGTTGTTGTTGGCGGTGGTGACACCGCATCTGACTGCGTTGGGACATCCTTCCGTCAAGGCGCTCTGTCTGTAACCCAGATGGACATCCGTCCAATGCCACCACTGAAGGAAGATAAGAACCAGTTCTGGCCATACTGGCCAACGAAGTTCCGTACCTCAACTTCTCAGGCTGAAGGCGCAGAACGTGAGTTTTCCGCGGCAACGCTCGAAATCGTAGGTGATGAAGACGGTCACGTAACAGGCGTAAAATGTGCTCGTGTAGATGAAAAACGTGTTCCGATTGAAGGAACCGAGTTCATTCTCAAGGCAGATCTTGTTCTTGCAGCCATTGGCTTCTCAGGCCCGAACATGGAAACTTACGTCAAAGAAGCTGGTGACGACCTGGAGCTGGACCCACGCACCAACGTGAAAGCAAACACCGAAGACTACAAAACCTCCATCAAAAAGGTCTTTGCAGCTGGTGACGTGCGCAAAGGCCAGTCCCTTGTGGTCTGGGCTATCCGCGAAGGTCGTCAGGCCGCTCGTTCAATCGACGAGTTCCTGACAGGTTCCTCCAACCTGCCACGCTAAACACAGCGGACAATCAAACAACAAAGCCCCGGAAAGGCCCGCTTTCCGGGGCTTTGTTGTTGCTTCATTCTTTCTCACTCATACATTCTGAGTTGAACTTGCAAGCACTAAAAGCACCGCATGGCCTCCCATGCAGTGGTGAAACGAGAATTCCCGAAGGTCGGGATGAGCAAGGCAGCAGGCAACACCTGCGCTACTTGTTAGAAATGAGTCTTTGGCATTGGCTACGCGCCTTGCCCGGGCATTTTGATATGGACAACATCGCCTCTTATCCTGAAAGACACGATAGCCAGTTTCCTGGAAAGACAACGGCTTTGCTTTGGCAAGTTTCCCGGCCTAAACAGGTCCTCTGTCCCTGACATTTATTGCTCTGACCAGCAAATGCCACTGCGTGATGCCCCTCAAGCTTGGGCCCTTCCTCTCAGACCATGCAGTCACGTCTGAAAATCGGTTCCACCGGACCTTTGAAAGATGCGTTACCTCTCTCAAAAGCCCCACCCAGCCCACGACACGCTGACGGACGGTCCGCCAGCTGCCCGTCACGTGGGCATGGGATTAGTATGAGGGCATATTTGCGTAAGGGGGATAAGTTTTTTTCAAATACCACTCACCATCGTTTGCCCGCAGGCATGCAAAGAACATCAAGCAGCTTTCACATTCTCCAGGAAGCTTGCCACTTCAGATCGTAAATTCTCGGAGAGATGACCCAGCTTTCCAGCAGCCTGATGCAGGTCATTCGAAGCATCTTTTGTGCCCTGAAACCCACTATCCAAATCCAGCATGTCTGTCGCGACCTGCGACACATTCTGGTGCGCGCTATTCAGATCCCGAGAGATATCCTCAGTTGCCTGCTTCTGATCACCAACAGCTTCATTAATGCCAGTTGATAAGGCATTGATCTGCTCAATTGTCTCTCCAATTGAGCGGATCGCTGTCACAGCTTGCTCAGCAACCTTTTGCACCGACTCAACCTGTGTTGAAATCTCTTCGGTAGCTTTTGAGGTTTGGCCAGCAAGGTTTTTCACCTCACTTGCAACCACAGCAAAGCCACGCCCAGCTTCCCCTGCGCGCGCTGCCTCAATTGTTGCATTCAGTGCCAACAGGTTGGTCTGGTCAGCGATCTGATCAATCAGCTCGATCACCTCACCAATAGCCTTCCCGCTTTCCACCAAACGCCCAACAATCTCATTGGTCTTGTGCGCATGCACGGCAGCATCCTGCGCAAAACGGGCAGCTTGTGTGGTGTTATCACCAATCATTCCCGAAGAACGTGACACACCTTCTGCCGCTTCAGCCAATGCTTTCACTGAGGTTTGTGTAGTTTGCGCGACATCACTGGAAGATGTCATGGCACTGTGAGCACCCTGCACGCTCGCATCCAGCTCTCTGGAGCGTGTCTCCACGGCCTGACTGATCTCCAGCAAATCATGCACGACATGACCAACTGAAGCCTCAAACTCCTGTGCAACACTGGCTAAGGCCTGTTTGCGTGCATCTGCAAGTTCCAGCTCCTGCTGTATTTTTGCTTTTGCATCTGCTTCAGCCCTATCTTTCAGCACAACACGGAACTGAGCAATAGAACGAGCAATCGCCCCGATTTCATCTCCACGTTCTATGCATTTGATCTCAGTGTCCAATGCTCCTTCAGCCAGAGCATCCAGACCACGTTGCAACGCAGCCATGTTGTTTCTCATACCCCGTGCGATGACGACAGCCACAACAAAGAACAGAGCTCCTACAGGCGCACAAACCATCACAATGTACATGAGATTGTCGACAAGCAGCGACTCTAGCGCGCTTTGCCCATGATCTGACATAAGCTGCGACCTTAACGCCTCATCTCCCAAAGCAGACGTCAACGCATCGTATATTGTGACAAAGGAAAACAGCGTGCCGAGCGACATGATTGACATGGCCAGAAATACGACCAAGACAAACTTGCCTACCATCGACAGCTTAAAAACATGCGGTTGGGTAACCATCAATAGCCCCACTTCACCCATAAGTTTAATGTGAGTAATGTTACCCATGTATGTAAACAGAACACTACCATGAGGCTGTGAATTGCATACATTTTCGAAAAAACAGCGATAAAATTTAATTTTCTGCAGAGATTCTTGATTCTGCGCTAATATTCAAAGCTCAATCAATAAAAAATACTTCGAATATTAAAATCCAGTCCAACGTGTGTCGTCAGCTCGACCAGAAACTTCTGGCAGCACTTCTCCAGATACAGTCAGTTTAAACAGATCACTTCCCGCTGCAGCTTTCCCGCCTTTATCATCAGGTCCGATAAGCTTAGTTTCAGGAGACGTTAGACGACCGGTTAAAACAATAAAGTTCGGATCATCTTTCACGCCTTCAAAAATGAAGGCCGTCGCACTACCAAATATGCGTGCTATTTCTCGCTCAACAAAGTAGGCGACTTTCCGGTATCCAGCCCAGGTAAAGTAGACCCCATCCTTCGCCCTCAATCGGCGGCGCTTACCAGTAATGTCCGGGCCATGAGGCGTATATTCCCCCTCTTCACTTTGGAAGGCAGCCCAAATGTCAACAAAGATACCTCCAGCTGGTTCAACTTGCTCTTTGAACAAATCATTGAGATAGCTGAAGTTAGCACTCGTAAGATACTCTTCTGCAGGCGCAAGGCCTACCCAAATCAGAGGCAATTGCTCATTCCGGACGGCTGCAACCAAGGACGCTGTCCTGAAGCGGTATTCTTTCTTCCACTCTTCCCCTTGAAACTGCAGCTCCTCAGCGTAGCTGGCAGGTTGCCCATCAATAACACCTTGCCCTACAACTTTGATGTTTCGGTTATCGCGTGCGCCCAAAGAAACAACCACAAGACCCACATCTTCGCTCTTCAGCACAGCTGTCACGTCTTCCGGCCAGTCCGGATTTTTATCTGCAACAAGTCCGGTTTGAGGATAAACAAGCTTCTTGACCTTAATCGAAGGCGTTTCAGCATACACGGCCTTCAAACCATCAGCCAATCCCATCGCCAGATCATCACCAATGACCAGAAGGACCTTAGCGTCCTTACTCTTTTCTTTTTCAACGATCTTGGGAGTGTTGACTGCAGCAACGCCAGCACTACGGCTTTTTCGCGTTGTACTTCTGCGTCGCTTCTTCCTTGTAGGATTCGCCTGCTCGATTCTTTTATTTCCCCCACCAAACAACCAGCCAAAGAATGACTTGTTGCCTTTTTTGGGGGCGCCTGTGCTGTTGGTTCTCACCTGAGCTGCAACCTCAACGGGCACAACAGAAACACTGACAAAGCAAAGGCTTATCAGTGCCACAAACACAAAGGACAAAAAGGATCGTTGCATAATCGCGAGTCTCCAGCAGGAACCAACCACCAGCATTGGTTTCCTGCCATTAGGAAACCCGATTATGTTCTACCTTGCAACCTATTAAGAAGCTTTATTGAATCGTGACCATCTGGAACCAGTCCCGACGCTTTTTGATAAGCCTGAATAGCCTGACGGGTCCTCTGACCAATCTTTCCATCTACAGCTCCAGGTTTATAACCCTTCTCGGAAAGCCCCTTCTGAAGCGCTTTTTTCTCGCTAAATGTCAGAGGGCGATCACCACGCGGCCATTCCACAGCAAAACCAGAAAGCCCCAACAATCGATCAGAAAGGTGCCCAACCCCAAGCGCATAAGCACTTGAGTTGTTATAGCGTTTGATCACGTAGAAGTTTTTGAGCAGCAAGAACGCAGGTCCGCTTGCTCCAGCAGGTGTATAAAGCCGTGCCATGTCAGCACCACGCGGGAACTTCGAGCCATTCGCCCGCTTCACACCAAGCTTGCCCCAACTCACAACAGACTGCTGCTTGCGTTGGTTGCTTAAGCGGTAATTGAAGTTCTTCGGTAGAGTAACCTCATAGCCCCAGGTCTGCCCTGACTGCCAACCCATCTTGTTGAGATAGGCTGCTGTTGAAGCCAACGCATCAGGAATGCTATTCCAGATATCTCTTTTTCCATCACCCGTAATATCGACCGCATAGGCCTGATAAGTCGTCGGGATGAACTGCGTATGCCCCATGGCACCCGCCCAGGACCCCCGCATTTGCGTAGGCGAAACATCACCATTTTGAAGAATTTTGAGAGCAGCAATAAGCTGCTTGCGTGCATACTTTCCGCGACGGCCACCATTGTAAGCCAGTGTTGCGAGAGCACGAGGCGTTGAACGAACAATCGATGTATTATCGAGAATACGCCCATATGAACTTTCCATGCCCCAGATCGCCAGCACGACATGACGGTTTACGCCATATTTGGCCTCGATCTTATCAAGCCAACCAGACCATTCATCCACCATACGGCGCCCGTGGAGCACCCGATCCTCTGAAACGGCGCTATCCAGATACTGCCAGATAGCACGCGTAAACTCAGGTTGGTTCTCTGCACTCTTCTTAATTCGTGGATCAGGGGTCATCCCCTTGAAGACACGATCATAGAGTTGAGCGTTAACGCCTTGAGCTACAGCTGTCCGCTTATAGCTTGCAATCCATTTTTGAAACTCACTCCCTTGAGCAAAGCCGTAGGAGTTACTGAAAAATAGAAACCCAGCGCACAGGACAGCTGGCAAAGAAGAAAATCGCATACTGCTTTCTCCAGTCACCCGAATGGGAGGTTGTTAGGCGCACTTTGCGCAGTCTTTTTGCTTAGCCCTCGGAGGCATTACTGCCATGACTGTCAACCATGGTAAAAAAAAGGCCGTTTTTAATCAAAACCCCTTTTTAAGCTTGTCAATTTTTACTAGATGCATCTCTGAAAAATTAACGTGCACCAAAACACTTCAAGAATTCAGCGTCTTATCCGAAGGCCAGCTTCAATGAGGCTGCTCGTATAGTTGCTATTTGGCGAGGAGCTCTCAAACGCACGGAACGTATAACGAGAAAGCAGTGCTGCATCCTTGGAGAAAGCCCACACCAAACCAAAGGATCCAGCTCCCTCCTGCTCAACAATATCTACCCCTTGATACGTCCTGTAAGTGTAGCCAAACTGGACATCACCAACCAGGTCCTGAGTAAACTGATGTGCATACCGAACATCGCCCGCATAAAGAATTGAACCAGAAGCTCCACTGATATTGGTTCCGCTAAAGCTGGTTGCTCCACCAACGGTCACAGTATCCCGGCGTGTAGGAGACCAAACAAAAGCTCCATCGAAAATCAGCCCCTGCAAAGCATCAAGGCGATTGTCATCCAGATACTCAGCCCGATAACCAATCCCAAACTCGCCCCGAAGCTTAGGTCCACGATCAACACGAAGACCAGATTTTACAAAGTAACCACGCGATGTTCTATCGAAGCAGGATGGATCACCGCTACAATCTTGATCGTATTTCCGGACAAGAAACCCACCTTCTAAGTAAGGTTCAAATGCAGCGCCATTATCAAATGACGTACGCAGAGTTGCATCAAACACAGTATTATCGCGAGGCTGCAAACTGCTCATTTGCCCACCGTAAATCGTACGGTCCACACCAATGCCGCCACGCAGCTGAACCAACGAAACTTGCCTACTGAGTGAGAATCTACTTCCAATTTCCTGCACAGAATTGGTACGCCCGGTCGACGCCTCATTTTCAGCAGAGGACCGCTCCTCTCGCGAAAATGAATAAACACCATCAATATCGGCGGTTGTCAGGTCACTCAAATCAAGACGCACATTCCCACGGCCGGTGACAACAGGCTGGTTATTGTCAGGCTCACGAAAGAAAGCGCGAAGGCTACCCCGAAGCTCCAACCCGAGTCCGTGCCGCTCCCAATTTGAAACCACACCAACTGCCGCATCAACTTCATAAAACCCATCCGGCGTACCGCCATTTGCCTGCTCAGCATTGTCGGTCCAGCCAAGGCCAGCATCAAACGACGGCGTCAGGCGTAACGACCCAAGCTGAATGCCAACAGGTCGGTCCTGAACAGTCTCTCCATCAAAAACACCCTCATCAGAATTCCCACCTCCACCAACGGGTCGTGAAAGACGAGAAGCAGCTGCAACTCTCTCCGAAAACTTGGCCGCCCTACTCCTGCGACCAGTACCAGTGAGTTGCTGGTTAACAGTCTGGACGGGAGGCTGAGCTCCAATGCGTGGTCGTCCTTCTTCAATCAGCTGTTCAAAGGGTGCCGCATCCGTTTCAGAAGGATTTTCAAAGTCCGCACTCGGTTCATTCTCGAAAGCGAGGCTATCCCTAAACTCCAGATCACTGGTTTGCGCGACTGCATAACACCACGGAAATGCGCCCAGCATCAAAACACAGGTCAGAATTGACCTGCTTTGAATGCTCTTCAAAACGTCTGGGCGCAACCACATAAAATATTCCAGCAATCCACCTTCAAATGAAGGAAATTCAACAAGCCTCACACTCGCCGAACATGGTTAACGTTTCCTTGCAAAGAGACGCTCTACCCTTGATTGTTTTCTCAATTCAGATTTGGTAGAGGGGAAACCAAGTCTTGCCCCAGAGTGTTCACAATGCACTCTTATCTAGTGCAGGAATCTTGCTGCAAAAGCGTCATTGTGCTCCTGAGAGCAAAGCCAAGAAGTAGTGCCAAATGCATATGCCATCATTTCTAACGCATGAAGACCGTCCTCTGCGCCCGGCTGATGAGTGGATACACTCCGCTGCAAAGACGATTGAAACAGAGATTGCTGCGCTCAACGCGTTACAGGCAAGTCTTTCCAACGGCTTGGCAGAGCCTTTCACAAAAGCGGTAGAGACAATCGCTCACTCAAAAGGCCGCGTAATCGTCTCTGGTATTGGCAAGAGCGGAATCATTGGTACCAAACTGGCTGCAACGTTAGCGTCCACCGGGACGCCCGCTTTCTTCGTACACGCAAGCGAAGCAAGCCACGGTGACCTTGGTATGATCACTGAAGATGATGTGGTTATTGCCCTCTCCTGGTCTGGCGAAACCCAAGAACTTGCAAGCCTGCTCGGCTTTACACGCCGTTTTAAGGTGCCTTTGATCGCTATCACCCGCAACGCAGCTAGTGCACTTGGTCAAGCCTCAGATATCTGTCTGACATTGCCTAAAGTTCCAGAGGCCTGCCCTCATGGATTGGCTCCCACATCAAGCACTTTAATTCAACTCGCCCTGGGAGATGCACTTGCAATTGCGCTCTTGGAAGCAAAAGGTTTTACAGCTCAAGACTTTAAAGTTTACCATCCTGGCGGCAAACTAGGTGCGAGCCTGATGCATGTGAAAGATGTCATGCACACGGGTGATCATTTACCAGTCGCCCAGAACGGTATGCTCATGAAAGAAGCTCTCGTTTTGATGACCCAAAAGGGATTTGGCGTTCTCGGCATTACCAATAATGATGGAGTACTCATTGGCATCATCACGGATGGTGACTTACGTCGTCATATCAGCCCGGACTTTCTGGATAAGAAGGTCGAGGATGTCATGACACACAACCCCAAAACGATCGAAGAGACGCTTCTGGCGCCCTCAGCACTGGAAGTAATGAACTCACTCAAGATCAGCTCACTCTTCATTGTCAGTAATGATAAGCCAGTTGGAATCATACGCACACTTGATCTTCTGAAAATCGGAGCGGCCTGACCCGCACTTGGAACAAGCTCTTTGATGCCCGAGATGTGTTCACCCTCGGGCATTTTGATTCTCATAGCCATCCATTTGGTTCACATCTTCCAACAGCACAACCTGATTTTTGCCATTTATTAGGATTTGGTTAGCCTTAATACCCCAAATTAACACTAGTTAAATTGCCTCATCAAAGGCGCACATTCGGGTAAGCTAAATGGATCTAGCCACGATAATCGGCGTTATCGCTGCTTGCGTAACTGTGCTGATAGCTATCTTTCTGGGTGGAAGCTTCAGTCAGTTCGTTGACCTTCCTTCCATCTTGATCGTGGTTGGTGGCGGTCTCGCAGCCACACTCGTGAGATTCCCTCTAAATGGGTTGCTCAGTGCTTTTGGTATGGGAGCAAAACTCGCTTTCACCCATAAGAAGATCGAGCCTCGCGAGCTTGTCGAGAATATCGCTCATCTTGCAGAAACGGCTCGTAAGGAAGGCCCACTCGGTCTGGAGAATGTCGAGATTGAGGAACCGACCCTCGCCAAAGGTATGCAATATGTGGCTGATGGTTACGACTACAATCTCATTCGCGACTCCATGGAGAAAGAGCGAGACCTCTACCTGACCCGCTTGAATGAAGGCGCTCGCGTATACCGCGCGCTTGGCGACTCAGCTCCTGCCTTTGGCATGATCGGGACACTTGTCGGTCTGGTACAGATGCTAGCGACTATGGATGATCCATCCACAATCGGCCCCTCCATGGCAATTGCGCTTCTGACAACGCTGTACGGCTCACTCATCGCAAACGTTGTGTGCATCCCGGTTGCCGATAAACTGGACTCCAAATTTGAGCAGGAAGAGCTAAATCAAACCCTCGTCATCGACGGCGTTTTGCAGATTCGTGAAAGCAAAAGCCCATCGCTGATCCGCGAAATGTTGCTCGCTTACATCCCAGAAAAAGGCCGCAGCGATATGATCGAAGCGGCAGCTTAGTCCTTCGGCAAGGGAGAAACACAATGGCAGGCAGAAAAAAAACAGCTCCCGCAGGCGCACCCGCATGGATGCTTACGTTTGCTGACTTGATGTCTCTTCTTGTGTGCTTCTTTGTTTTGATTATCTCGTTTTCCGTACAGGACAAGCAGAAACTTCAAGTCGTTGCAGGTTCTATCAAAGACGCATTCGGCATCAAACAGGTGACCAAACGCGCAGGCGTTCTTGAAATCGAAGGCGTGCCACTACGCGACTTTATGAAAGACATCACCTACGAGAAGCAGATTACAGACGCTGATTTTGCGACTGAAAGCCATCCGGAAAAACGGAAACAAGGCCCGGAAGCAAACACTCACACCACCAAAAAGGCAGACATCGAGAAGCCGAGACAGTTTGCAACTGCAGTTGTTTCGCTCCGGCAGGCTTTTCAGGAAATGCCTGAGATCACAGAGATCTCCAACAACATCATTCTTGAAGAAACCGATGAAGGCCTTAACATCCTGATCGTGGATCAGGAAGGCCGTTCAATGTATCCGGAAGGGTCAAAATACCCTTATGAGATAACAAGGCAGCTACTCGCTAAAATGGCGCCTGTTCTGGCAAAAATGCCAAACCGTGTCCGCATTACCGGACACACGACGACAGGACAGCTCATCACAGCTCCAAGTGAAACTGGCTGGGAACTCTCAGCAGATCGCGCAAACACAGCACGACAGATTCTTTCCGAGTATGGTCTGCCCTCGAACAATATTCATTCTGTAGTGGGAAAAGCTGATTCTGAACCTCTCTTCCCGAATGACCCATATCTTGCAGCAAACCGCCGCATTTCAATTCTGCTGATGGCAGAAGAACCGCCGCTGCCACCAGATTTCAATCCATATCAATAGGCCTAGGCCTCTTCGCCTTCTGAAGCTGCTTCCACAATGAGAGTTGTGCCTTCTTGGCCGACGACTTTCACATGGGCACCTGCTGGTAAATCCGGGCCATTTACACGCCAAATAGAGTCACCAATCTCAAGCGTGCCTTTGCCATGAGCGAGTGCCTGCTTCAACACAAACACACGTCCTTGATATCGGCTCCCTCTTTTATTGAGATGCGGATCACCTTCTTTGTCATCGTCTTTAACAGTCAAACGACGACCAATAAGGAGGAAGCTGACAGACAAGACACCCCACAGCACAAGCTGCCAGCGCCAGTCCATATCAAAATATGCAACCAGAGCGCCAACAACGAGAGCCGCTGCCCCAAACCAGATCAGGAATGAGCCAGGAACAGCTAACTCAAGCCCAATAAGAACAAGCCCGGAGGCAAACCAAACCCAAGGTTCGATACTGTTTTGGAACAGCTCAATCAGCATATCGATCAGCCCTCTGAATTACCGGTATTTGGAATACGGCTGGAACGACGGTGTTCGTTGTCCCTCAGTACTTCTTTGCTTATTTCAGCAATACCGGCAAGGCTTCCAATCATCCCAGTTGCTTCCATAGGCAGAATGAGAGTTTTCTGGTTTGGAGACTTTGCAAGTTCACCGAACGCTTCAACATATTTGTTAGCCACAAAGTAATTGATCGCACCCATGTCACCTTTGGCAATCGCCTCAGAAACCATCATGGTAGCCTTAGCTTCAGCTTGTGCCAGACGCTCACGTGCTTCAGCATCGCGCATAGCAGCTTGCTGGCGGCCTTCCGCTTCCAGAATGAGTGACTGCTTCACACCCTCTGCCTTAGCAATCTCGGCCTGCCGGGCACCCTCAGCTTCCAGGATCGAAGCACGCTTCTCACGCTCAGCTTTCATCTGACGACCCATCGCATTCACCAGATCGCTCGGAGGGTTGATGTCCTTGATCTCAATACGGGTGATCTTCACGCCCCATGGCTCACAAGCCGCGTCAACAACACGCAGCAAACGAGCATTGATTTCATCACGATTAGAGAGCAGTTCGTCCAGATCCATGGAACCCATAACACTACGAATGTTGGTCATGGTCAGATTCAGAATCGCATTCTGCAAGCCTAGAACTTCATAGGCCGCCTGCGAGGCGCTCAACACCTGATAGAAAGTCACACCATCAGCAGTAATCGTTGCATTGTCTTTGGTGATCACTTCCTGCGCTGGAACATCAAGCACCTGCTCCATCATATTCAACTTATGACCAATCTGGTCAATGAACGGGATGATGATGTTCAGACCCGGATGCAGCGTCTTCCGGTATTTTCCAAAGCGTTCAACTGTGTAGTTGTAGCCTTGAGGAACCATCTTCGCGCCAGCAAATACAACAAAAATGATCACAGCCACTAAAATGAGGACAGTAATCGAACTACCTGTCAAAATATCCATATCTATTAATCCTTTGGAGGAATTTGCCTTAACTATCGTAGCTTTGTCCCATTAAAACCAGAGAAAACTGCACGAATAAATGCCAAAGAGCACCGCTTCCTAAAAGAAACGAGTGCTCTTCTTTACATAGTAAATTAAAACTTAACTTCTAGATCCAACCCTGAAGCTCACGGCGAACCACATTCTCCAGCACAGCCATACCTTCAGGAGCATCATTGAGGCATGGAATATGGGTAAACTGCTCCCCTCCATGTTCTTCAAAGATCTCTGCTGCTTCACCAGCGATTTCTTCCAGAGTTTCAAGGCAGTCAGCTACAAAGCCCGGATTCAAAACGGCAATCCGTTTCACACCATCTTTCGCCAGCTTCTCAACTGTCTTGTCCGTGTAAGGCTGTAACCATTCTTCTGGACCAAAGCGAGATTGGAAGGTGATCTGAAGCTTCGTCTCATCCCACCCAAGCTTCTCACGCAACAAGCGAGTCGTTTTCTGACAATGGCAGTGGTACGGATCGCCCTTATCAAAGTAGCTCTGCGGAATGCCGTGGAAAGACGCGAGAACCATCTCTGGTTCTTCATCCAGCTCACTGAGCTTGTTCTTGATCGAAGCAGCAAGCGAGTCAATGTAAGTATCGTCATCATGATAAGGCGGCACAATACGAATGGTCGGCTGCCAGCGCATCTTCAAAAGTGAACGAAAGACTTCATCGTTTACGGTCGCCGTCGTCGAAGCTGAGTATTGCGGATACAACGGGAAGACGAGAATACGGTCGCAACCCTTTTCCCTCAGCGCATCAAGACGGCTCGCAATGGATGGATTGCCATAACGCATAGCCCAATCGACAACAACATTGTCACCCAGCCCCGAAAGCATCTCAGAAAGCTTGTCAGACTGACTCCGTGTAATGGTGCGCAACGGACTTTCATCCAGCTCGTTGTTCCAGATCTCTTTGTAGGCCTCACCAGACTTTTGCGGGCGCTTGCTCAAGACAATTCCATGCAAAATGGGCAACCAGAGAAAACGCGACCACTCAATGACGCGGCGATCTGAGAGAAACTCTGCCAGATAACGACGCATGGACCAGTAATCTGTCCCGTCTGGTGTCCCAAGATTTACAAGAAGCACACCCACTTTCCCAAAGGAGACCGGAGGGTGGTTTTCTTGCTTTGTTGCGTTACCGCTTGTGCTCTGGTTCATGAGACCCCTATGCGCATCAGATCCAATCCAATTGCTAAATAGAGTTTCCCAATGCTCGCGCCAAGGTCAAACCCTATGATTTTCTGATTATTACCGTGAAACTACCCAAAATAGAAAAATGCCAGCCCACATACGCAGACTGGCATTCTCAAAATCGATCAAATCAAAAGCTGCTATGCAGTCACTTCACGTTCGTCAGAAATCACTTTGCCATCGTTTGGCAAGGTATTGGGGGCAACCAGCTCCACATCACCATTGAGGCCAGTGTGCTCTTTCAGAGATTTTTTCAAAGCCGCAATGAATTCATCACTTGCAGCTTCAGTCTCGACCTTCAGGATCATATGGTCCTGCTCACCCTGGCGCACGACTGAGAGACGCGCACGCCCGGCCTCATCACCAGCGTTTTTACGCAGGCGCTCAATCTGTGCCGGGTCAACAAACATGCCCTTCACTTTGGTACGTTGGTCTGCCCGCCCCATCCACCCTTTCAGGCGCATATTCGTACGACCGCACGGCGAAATGCCCGGTAGCACTGCAGACAAATCTCCCGTTGCAAAACGAATAAGCGGATAGGTTGGCGAGAATGTCGTCACGACCAACTCTCCCACTTCACCCGGAGCAACAGGTTCTCCCGTTCCAGGACGAACGATTTCAATAATGAAATCTTCGTTGGCGATCAGACCTTCCATGGCTTCACTTTCATAAGCCACGATACCTAGATCAGCCGTCGCATAGGCTTGCAGAACTTTCACGCCGCGACTTGCGTATTCCTCACGCAAGCTCGGATAAAGCGCCCCACCGGAAACAAGACTATATTTGATGGAACTTACATCAGCCCCCAACTCGGCAGCACGGTCCAGAATAACCTTCAGATAGTCCGGAGTACCGGCATAAGCCGTCGGGCGCAGGCTCGAGATCGCAGAAACCTGCATGTCCGTATTACCAATACCTGCTGGGAAGACCACACAGCCATATGCACGTGCACCCTGATCCAGAATGAACCCACCCGGTGTCATGTGATAGGACAGCGCATTGTGAACGATATCACCCGGACGAATTCCAGTCGCATGGAACGCACGCGCTGATTTCCATGGATCAGCTTCGGATCCCTGCGGTTCCCAGATTGGTCCCGGAGACATAAAGATGCGTTTGTATGTAGAAAAGTCACCAGCAGCGAACCCACCAAGTGGGGGCTCTTCAGCCTGAGCAGCAAGAAGGTCCGACTTTCGGAGAACAGGGAGCTTAGCCAAAGCTTCACGGCTCGTGACTTCAGCTGGGTCAACATCTGCCAGATGCTTTGCCCAACCAGACGCCTCGTTCTTTGCCATGGCAATCTGCCCCGGCAGCCGAGCCATCAAATCAGCTTCTCGTTCCTCTGGGGACCGGATCTCCAACTCATCAAAATATTGGTTTCCCATAGAAGCCCTCCCATGGCCTCAAACATCTTCCCAGCAGGAGACGAAAGCCTCCCGCAAATTTATTGGACAGGTACTCTAGTTAAACCCGACAGGATCAACGCGGCCCTGACAATCAGATTGCACCGGCTTCGCGGCCAACAGTAACTCACTCATCGGGGTATTTGGCTCAACCCTGCCCTTCAGATTGATAAAGAGCTCGGTAATTAAACCACCTTTGCAACGCACCTGAACGCGGTTCCCGGCACCAGCGCCAAAGGTTTCATCAAAAGCCGCACGAACCTGCGCTGTCGTGAGCACCTCACCGATGTTGGCGGCAAACAGATCACGGACAGCTGAACCGTTCAATTGCTCCATAAGATCAAGAGATTCTGCGTAATACTCTTCTGCATTGTCACTGTAACAAGTGCCGTGCTTCACCCATTCATAACGGTCCAGATGGGATTGAGCGCCCGGCATCACCTTGTCCAGCTCTTCACGAGTTGCATCATCCAACTCAACTGGAGGCAACTGCCCCCGTGTAGAACGCTCTTCTGCCAGACGCTTTTCTTCCCGCGTTACTCCACACCAGAAGTTGCCACGCGGTTGAGGCCACAAACCATGCAATGCAAAGTGGCTCGCATCAAACCGTCCTTCCACCTGAGAAGAACACTCTGGTATCTCTTGATGTGTTTGACAAAAAGCAGGTTGCCAGCTCGCAGCAAGCAGGAACTCAGCGTCTGCCGAAGGCCCTTTGACAGCAGGGCGAACCACATTTGATCCGGCAGAACCTCCAGAACCATTGCCAGTATTCAGCCCGCTACCATCAGCTTCAACCAGATGCAGACCACAGGAAACATCCACCCAACGCTCAGCTGGATTTACGCCATTCATGCGAATGAAGTAATGAGATGCCTGCGATTTGTTCTTCCCAAGCAGTTCATAGGCACGCATCCGTTCCACATGAACGTTTCCAGGATTTGTCTGCTTACGAATAGATTGAAATGCTGGACAGGCTTCCTCTGCAAGAAAGAAACCGTCCAATTTCACTTGAGAAGCAGCAGGCAAAACAGAGGCCACGCTCAAAAGCGCAGCCCCGACAATCACTTTAGAAAGAAAATGCATGTGGTCCTCCAAAATACCTTTTGCAGCAATAAGCAGCATGCAGATTATTCAAAACCAGATACATTGACTTCCTGTGACAGTTCACCCCCACTATTTTAGGGGCAAGTTCTCAATTAGTGTGGATTACGCCAACCACCGTTTGCGGCGTTTGTAGTGTTTGCCATCACGGAAGGATTTACGCCCCTCTCCGCCAACACCTAGATAGAACTCTTTCACGTCTTCGTTTTCGCGCAAAGAATCAGCATCACCATCCAGCACGATACGGCCAGCTTCCATGATGTACCCATAGGTCGCGTACTTAAGCGCAACGTTGGTATTCTGCTCAGCAAGAAGGAAGGACACACCTTCATTCTTGTTCAGCTTCTTCACGATCTCAAAGATTTCTTCCTGCAACTGTGGAGCAAGGCCCATGCTTGGCTCATCCAGCAAAATCATGTCTGGGCGGCTCATCAAGGCACGACCCACTGCACACATCTGCTGCTCACCACCAGAAGTATAACCCGCTTGAGAACCCCGGCGCTCACGCAAACGCGGGAAGTAGTCATACACCATTTCCAGATCGCGCTTGATCTCAGCATTGCCATCTTTGCGGGTATAGGCACCAGTCATCAGATTATCTTCAATGGAAAGGTGGCCAAAACAACGACGGCCTTCCATGACCTGAATGCATCCGCGCTGAACCAGCTCATTCGGAGAAAGCGCCTGAACTTGCTTTCCTTGGAAAATGATATTGCCCTTCGTCACTTCTCCACGCTCCGCTTGCAGCAGGTTGGAGATTGCTTTCAGGGTCGTTGTCTTACCGGCACCGTTCGCACCCAGCAGAGCAACAATACCACCCTTAGGCACGGTCAAAGAAACACCTTTGAGAACCAGAACCACGTGGTCGTAAATGACTTCGATGTTGTTGATAGACAAAATGTCTTCGGCAACCTGCAGGTTAGCGGCTGGTGCCTTGGATTTTGATGTCTGTTCTGCAATTGCGTTCATGAGATCAGCCTTAACCTGCGAACATTCCGATTGTTTGAATTTGATAAATTGGCCGGGCACCACCGCGCCCGACCAAAACAACAAGGCTTAGTTACAAGCGAGGTCGCCACGACCAGGCCAAGGAGCATTGTTTTTCGCGTAGTCAGCAGCTTTTTCCAGCTCAAGCGGCTTGATCAGTTCACGGTTTGGAGTCAGCAGGTCACTTGCCTGTACAAACTCTTCGCCGTTCCACTCAAGCATCCATGCACCAGAGTGACCTGTATGGTTGTCACAAGCCATCTTCAGTGGAGGTGTCATGCCCTTCATACCCAGCTCTTCAAGGCGAGCTGCAGTGATGTCCAGATTTTCAAGGCCCCAGCGCAGCTGTTCAGCATTGATGTTCTTCTCACCAAAATGATCTTGAGCAGTTTTCGCTGCTTCAGCCAGGATCATGGAGATGATAACACCACGCTGATAGAAGACAGTATCCATGTCAGCTTCAGATTTGATCTCTGAGTTGCCTTTGGAAACTATATGCTTACGGATGTCTTCAAGAACTGGATAGTTACCTGGAACGTTAAAGCTGACCGACTTGTAGCCCTTCGCTTTTACACCAACGTTCTGCAAGTCAGCATCAGAGCCAGACCACCAGATGCCAATGAAGTTTTCCATTGGGTAACGGGTCTTAACCGCTTCGGTGATCGCACCGGCGTTCATCGCACCCCAACCCCACATAACAACGTTGTCTGGACGCTCACGACGAATCTGCAACCACTGTGCAGACTGGTTCTGCATCTCTTTCAGACCAACAGGGATCGGAACCAGCTTGAAGTCATGCATTTCTGCAAGCTTTTCCAGAAGCGGAATTGGCTCTTTACCGAATGGGTGATCAAGATGCAGAAGAACGATCTTCTTACCCTTCAGCGAAGACATGTCACCACCAGCAATGTAGTCGAGGATCATGTACGCGCCATCCCAGTAAGACACTGGTGGGTTAAACGCCCAAGCAAACGTATCACCGTCTGACATTGGCGAGAAACCGTAACCAGGTGCCAGAATTGGAATACGGTCCACGTTGGTACGAGGCATAACCTGCAAAGTAATACCGGTTGACCATGGCTGTGTTACGAGAGCTTCTCCCTTAGTCTTCTCGTAGCACTCAACGCCTTTATTGGTGTTGTAACCAGTTTCACACTCGATGTAATCGATTGGCACACCACCGATACCGCCATCACGCTCGTTCAGCATGAGCATGTAGTCACGCTGGCCATTCATGATTGGCGTACCAGTACCCGCAAATGGGCCAGTACGGTATGTCAGGTTTGGAAAGTTAAGACCGTCTGCTGCCATTGCAGCTGTGCTCATGGCAACTGCAAGGGCACCTGCTGCAACAGCCTTACCTAAATTCGTAAAGTGTTTCATATTTTCCTCCGCGTTTGCGGCTCCCGCCGCGGACCATTTCCTCTATTCCCCAGCTGCTCCCGCAGTTCTTTGTTAGTGAGGGAATGGCCAAATGATGAGCTTTTCACGAATAAGCGCCCAGAACCGCGCAAGACCGTGAGGCTCGACAATCAAGAACATGATAATGAGAGAACCAACCACCATAACGTTGACGTGTTCCATGGTGGCAGAACCGATACTCAGGCCAAGCATTTCTGGCAGAAGGTTCAACACAACCGGCAGAGCCACAATCAGGATCGCTCCGAGGAAGTTCCCCATCACACTGCCAAGGCCACCAATGATCGCGATAAAGACGATCTGGAAACTCATTGGAATGTCAAAGAGGTTTGGCTCTGCAGCACCTTTCCAGAAGAACACCATCAGCGCGCCGGCAATACCCACGATATAGGAGCTGACAGCAAAGGCAGATAGCTTTGCACGCATCAGGTTGATGCCCACCAGTTCCGCAGCAATATCCATGTCGCGAACAGCCTTCCACGTACGGCCATATCGGCCACGTGTCAGGTTGATCATCGCAAAGGTCACAACGGATACGATGCCAAGAACAAAGTAGTACTGAACCATAGGCGATGCATTCGGACCTGTCACAACAAGACCGAAGATGTCCATGGTGCGCACTTCAATCGCGCCGGATGCATTGTAGTTGTAAAGCCACGCCCACTTCTCAAAGAGCCACACCAGAAAGAACTGCGAAGCAAGCGTCGCAATCGCAAGGTAGAAACCTTTAATGCGCAGCGACGGCAAACCAAACGCAACCCCAACCGCAGCTGAGAAGAACCCGGAAAGGAACAACGCAACAATGATGTTCATTTCCGGGAAGATCGTAGTGATCTTGTAGCAAGCATAAGCGCCAACGCCCATAAAACCCGCAGTACCCAGCGAAAGCTGCCCGGCATAACCGGTCAGAATGTTCAGGCCAAGCGAGGCCAGAGAATAAATCAGCACAGGCACAAGCAGAGCCTTGTAGGTGAACTCCGATGCGAACATCGGAAAGATCACATACATAGCGGCAAGGATCACAACCAGCAGGACCATATCCTGTTTGATTGGGAAGAGCGCCTGATCACTTTCATAGGTCGTTTTGAACTGACCAGAAGTTCTGTAAAACACGTCAGGCCTCCCTTACACGCGCTCGATGATTTTCTCACCGAACAGCCCTTGCGGACGGAACAGCAGAACAATCAAAGCAAAGATGAAGGCGAACCAGGTTTCGGTGTTGCCACCAAACAGAGGCTGACCCCAGTAGATTTCGAAGACTTTTTCAAGAAGGCCGATGGCAATGCCGCCGATAATCGCGCCGGAGACTGATTCCAGACCACCAAGCATCAGCACTGGCAAGGCCTTGTACGCAATCACTTCCAGAGCAAACGACACACCTGCACGAGCACCCCAGACGACACCAGTGGCAAGAGCAATTACGCCTGCAATAAACCAGACCAGAACCCAGATGGTACTGAGGGAGATACCAACAGACAACGCTGCTGTATGGTCATCACCCAGCGCACGGATCGCACGGCCCATCGCGGATTTGTTCAGGAACACCAGCAGGCTGATTACCAACACGATCGCCATAACAACCGCGAACACGTCTTTCTCTTCCAGAAGCAGGAAGCCGCCGAACGGTTCAAATTCAATAGCACCGGTTGGAATACCAAGCGCTTCGGTGATCATTACCTTGTTCTCACCACCGAACACGAACTCACCAAAACCGATGAGGAACATGGTGATACCGATGGTTGCCATGAACAGAATGATGTCTGGCTGCCCGACAAGCGGACGAAGCACAACACGCTCAACGCTCATTGCCAACGCATACATGATGCCAAGAGTAAGCGGCATCGCGATTGCAGCAGCAACAAACTCGTTGCCAACAAAAGGAACCAGGAAGGTATGCAGGCCAACCAAAGACAGCGCAGCAAACACAACCATAATGCCTTGCGCAAAGTTAAAGATGCGCGAGGATTTAAAGATGAGAACGAAACCAAGTGCAATCAGCGCATAAAGAACCCCAGAGACGAGACCTTCCCACAACACCTGTAGAAAGAAGTCCGGCATTCCGTACATCTGAACAAATGGATCAATTAGTACGTTATAAAGTGTTTCCATGGGGGTGCTCCCTAGTGTGACACGCCCAGATAGGCATCAATAACTTCTGGGTTGCTCTGCACTTCTTCTGGCACGCCATCAGCGATCTTGCGGCCATAGTCCAAAACAACGACACGGTCGGAAAGGTCCATCACAACACCCATGTCATGCTCAATCAGAGCAATCGTAGTGCCGAGCTGATCATTCACATCCAGAATGAAGCGGCTCATGTCCTCTTTCTCTTCCAAGTTCATCCCTGCCATCGGCTCATCGAGCAGCAGCAGTTCTGGCTCCATCGCCAACGCACGAGCAAGCTCAACACGCTTCTGCAAGCCGTAAGGAAGCGTTCCCACTGGTGTGCGGCGAATATGCTGGATTTCGAGAAAGTCGATGATTTCCTCGACCTTCTTACGGTGCTCAATCTCTTCCCTCTGAGCAGGCCCCCAATAGAGCATCTGCCAGAATAAGTTCTGCTTCATCCGCGTTGCACGTCCAGCCATGATGTTATCCAGCGTGGACATACCCTTAAACAACGCAACGTTCTGGAAAGTTCGAGCGATACCCTGACTAACCGCAAGATGCGGTTTCATGGACCTGCGCTTTTCGCCATTGAAGGTGATCACACCTTCCTGAGGCTGATAGAAACCATTGATCACGTTGAGCATGGACGTCTTGCCAGCACCATTGGGACCAATGATCGCTCGAATTTCACCCTTCTTGATGTTGAAGGAGATATTCGTGATTGCCTTAACGCCGCCAAAGGAGAGAGAAACGTTCTCAAGATCCAGCAGAACCTCGCGCTCCTCGGCCCTTTTCTTGACCTCTTCGAGCGTTGGATCCATTACAGTCATTCTGCCGCCTCCCCAATCGCGGACATTGCTTTAGTGCTATGGGTGTCCATGTCCCGGATCTCGACAGTGGCTTCAATCGTGCCTTGACGGCCATCTTCAAAGGTCACCTCGGTCACCACATGCTTGGAGGTCTCACCCGCATAAAATGCTTCAATCAGAGGCGCATATCGGTCGGCAACGAAGTTACGACGGACTTTCTGAGTACGTGTCAGCTCGCCATCATCCGGATCCAGCTCTTTATGCAAAACAAGGAAACGTTTGATCTGGGCACCAGCCATCATTGGTTCTTCAAAAAGATCCTTGTTCACCTGATCCACATGGCTTTGGATTGTCTTATAAACGTCAGGATGTGCGGCCAGTTCCTGATAGGAAGCATATGCAATGTTGTTCCGCTCAGCCCAGTTACCAACCGCAACAAGGTCAATATTCACAAAGGCACAAACGTAGTCGCGCTCGTTTCCGAAGGTCACAGCTTCTTTGATGTTCGGGAAGAACTTCAGCTTGTTCTCAATGTACTTCGGTGCAAACATGGAGCCATCAGTCAGCTTGCCTACGTCCTTCGCACGGTCGATGATCTTCAGGTGCCCATTCTCAAGGAACATGCCAGCATCACCAGTGTGAACCCAGCCATCCTCAGTCTTGGTATCCTTCGTTGCCTCATCGTTCTTGTAGTATCCAAGGAACGCACCCGGCGAGCGATACATAACCTCACCACTCTCCGCGATTTTAACCTCAACGTCCGGCATAGGAACGCCAACCGTATCAGCATAAATCTGGCCATCAGGCTGAGAGGTAATGAACACGGAAGATTCCGTCTGCCCGTAAAGCTGCTTCAGGTTCAGGCCGATTGAACGGTAGAACTTGAAGATCTCAGGGCCAATAGCTTCACCCGCAGTGTAAGCCACACGAACACGGGAAAAACCCATCTCGTTCTTCAGCGGCCCATACACGCAGAACTCACCGACAGCGTACTTCATGCGCTCAAACAGAGAGACTTTCTCTCCGTTCAAAATGCGCTCACCAACCTGGTTCGCATAATTAAGGAAGTAGTCAAACAGCTTCTTCTTCATCTTGCCCGCATCTTCCATGCGAACTGTGATGTGCGTCAGCATACCCTCAAACACCCGCGGCGGTGCAAACATGTAAGTTGGGGCAATTTCCTTGCGGTCAATCGAAACTGTTTCCGGACCTTCAGGACAGTTCACGCAGTACCCGGCTGTAAGACACTGTGCGTAGGAGAACACATGGTCACCAACCCATGCCATCGGCAGGTACGCGACTGTGTCTGCATTCTCATCCAGGTTATCAAACTTGTTCGCATTCTGAACAGCAACAACCAGGTTATTGAAGGTCAGCATCACCCCTTTCGGACGACCAGTCGTACCGGAGGTGTAAAGGATCACAGCAACGTCTTCACTCTTGCCAGCATTAACGGCATCAAACCAGTCATCCGCGAGCTTCTCATCATTGTCGAGCAGGGTCTGCCCGGCTTCCTGAACGCTCAGGTAACGATGAAGGCTTGTGTGGTCGTAATCACGAAGGCCTTTAGGGTCTTCGTAAATGATGTGCTCGAGCAGCGGTAGCTTCTCGGACATCTCAAGCAGCTTATCAACCTGCTCCTGATCTTCAACAACCGCAAAGCGCACTTCTGCGTGGCCAAGCACGTAGCCGATCTCTTCTGCCACTGAGTCAGAATAGACTGGGATCGGAATACCACCCAGCGCCTGCACGGCGGCAAAAACCCAATAAAGATGCGGACGGTTTGCACCAATCACCGCAACCTTGTCGCCCTCTTTGCACCCAAGGCTCTTGAGCCCAAGAGAAAGCTTGTGCACTTCTCCAAGGACCTCACGCCAGGTCCAGCTCTGCCAGATCCCGAGGTCCTTTTCGCGATACGCGGGACGATCCCCCCATTCCCGCGCATTCCGAATAAGCAACTGCGGAAATGTGTCCATACCCGCTGACGGAGGCACCTGCATCTTTGAATCACCTCTCACCAAAGGTCATCTTGTGCCTTTGGTCTGCCTGTTTACTCTGAGGAAATACGAAAGACTAATAGCCCCGCCTCGCAAGTCCTCCACCTGCGAGTTCCTCCCTGGACTTATTCTTAGCAAGATACGAAAGCTTTTTTAATGGGTTTTATTCATTGCGCATTGCAACCTTGAGCACTTGTGCAATGCAAAACTGTGATATTTCAACGAGTTACATTCAAAAAACTCTATACTAAGGTATACATGCATTATATTTGTCACGCATAAGCGAAATACTACAGGTAAATCAATGCCCAATACTTTTGAATAGGTTTCAATTCCTTTTTGTAGATCATTGGACTAAGTCAAAAAAGAATCACTACTTTGGGCTATGGGCACTGCAACAAAAAAGGGGCGCGAATACTCGCGCCCCTTACATATACTAAGCGATTAATACTTTTAGCCGTAGATCACTTTTGGCAACCATGTTGCCATTTCCGGCAGGTACCACAGGATGATCAGCATCAGAACCTGAATGAGAACAAACGGGATGATACCGAAGTAAATGTCTGAGGTTTTCACTGACGGTGGTGCCACACCCCGCAGGTAGAACAACGCAAAGCCGAACGGAGGCGTCAGGAACGATGTCTGCAAGTTTACAGCCATCATCACACCCAGCCATGCAGGGCTCATCGGTTCACCATTAGGCATCTCAAGCTGCAGCAGAATTGGTGCAACAAGCGGAACAACCACGAACACGATTTCCAGGAAGTCCAGGAAGAAGCCCAGCACGAACATTACAGCCATAACCGCAATGATCGCACCCAGCGCACCACCCGGCAGACCGGTCAGCGCTTCCTTCACCAGTTCCTCACCACCCAGATCACGGAAGATCAGAGAGAAGAACGTTGCACCGATCAGGATCACAAACACCATACAGGTGATCTGCGTGGTCGACTGCATCACTGGCATAAGCACTTTCTTCGCCATCACGCGGTAAAGCGAAACGAGCAACCCATAAGCAAGCACTGCGCAGGCAAAACCAGCAACCCAGATACCAATCATATCACCGGTTGGGATCTCGTTACGTGCAACACGCAGATCCATGAAGGATGTCAGAACCAACATCACAACAAGAGACAGCACAGCCAGATACACCGGCCAAGGCTTGTCTTCTTCCATGCGGTATCCAGCAAGCAACAACGCACCAACTGCACCCACAGCAGCAGCTTCAGTTGGTGTCGCAATACCTACGAGAATTGAACCAAGCACCGCGATAATAAGCGCAATTGGCGGCACAAGAGCATGAAGAACCTGACTGAGGGTTGGCCCCGCAGACCCGTCATCACGCATTGGAGGCGCTTTGTGCGGCTGTGTGAACGCAACAAACAGCTGATACACAATGTAAAGGCCAACCAGTGCAAGACCTGGAATAAGCGCCCCTGCAAACAAATCCCCTACAGAGAATGGATCTGGTGCAAAGTTACCCATCTCACGCTGAGCGATCTGGTATCCGTTGGAAAGCTGGTCAGCAAGGAACACAAGCACGATGGAAGGCGGAATAATCTGCCCCAGCGTACCCGAGGCCGCAATCGAACCGCAGGCAAGACGCGGGCTGTAACCGTTACGCAGCATGGTCGGCAGAGACAAGAGCCCCATGGTGACCACAGTTGCGCCAACAATACCGGTTGAGGCAGCAAGCAGAGCGCCCACAATCGTTACAGAAAGCCCCAGACCGCCCGGCATACGCCCAAACAACCGGCCCATGGTTTCCAGCAGCTCTTCCGCAACCTTGGAACGCTCCAGCATCACACCCATAAAGATGAAAAGCGGAACCGCAATCAGGGTTTCGTTGGACATGGTGCCGAAAATTCGGCTCGGAATTGCGCCTAGCGTCACGCTGCCGCCAAAGAACGACGCGATCAGAGCGAAAATCAGTGCGACACCAGCAAGAGTAAATGCAACAGGGAAGCCCGCCAACAAACAAATACAGGCAACCGCAAACATCAAAATATCAAGAGTATGAAGAAGTCCATCCATCTCCGATTACTCCTGGATCTGACGAAATGAGTCGAGTGCCTTCTTGTCACCGCGAAGGGCAAGAACACTTCGAAGAATAATGGCGACACCCTGTAAGGAAACCAGAACGGCAAAGGCAATAATCGCACTCTTCAGAAGATACCGTCCTTGAATACCGGATGCCTCCTGAGACCCTTCCCAGATTGCCCAGGAACTGAGCACATAGCCCCAGGACCAGTAAATAATCACCGCACACATCGGAAGAAGGAAGAACACCGAACCGAGCAGATCAACCATCGCTTTGATACGTGGGCGAGCATCCCGGTAAAAGATATCGACCCGCACGTGCCCATCTACGCTTAGCGTATAAGCAGCAGCCGACATAAACAGGAAACCGTGCATGTAGGTGATGGATTCTTGCATCCAGATGGAACCGATACCAAAAACGTATCTCATCACCACCACTGTAAATTGGACAAGCACAATGCCCAAAGTCAGCCAGGCGCAGCTCTTGCCGATGCCACGATTGACTGAGGTAATCAGGTTCATTAGGGCGCGCATGCCCGCCTCTTCGTCTTGGTCTAAACCAAGCCTCTAGGATTATTATTGGGCCCCAAAGGCCAAGATAGAGCTCTTGAAAGAAAAGCTCCCCGCAAGGATTGCGGAGAGCGTGTGCAGCAATAAGTAAAATTAACCCAGGATACGATCGCGAGCTGTCAGGTAGTTACGCTCAGCAAGGCTGGACCATGCAGAGGTTTCCTTACGAGATTTGAGGTAGCTTTCGTAGATGCGCTTGGAGAGGTCATCTGTTTCAGCCACTTCAGCAACAACTTCTTCAGCTTTACGGCCGATTGCATCGAACACGTCATCAGAGAAGTCACGAACCTGAACGTTGTGCTTGGTCAGGAGAGTTTCCAGAGCAGCACCGTTGTTGTGGTTGTACTCAGCGAACATGTAGTTGTTCTCTGCCATACATGCAGAACGGATCAACTCCTGCTGACCAGGTGTGAAGCTTTCCCAAACACCTTTGTTCATGCCGAAGGACAGACCAGCACCTGGCTCATGGAAGCCTTTGGTGTAGTAGTACTTAGCAACTTTATAGAAACCAAACGCCATATCGTTCCATGCGCCAACCCACTCGGTTGCGTCGATCGCGCCGGACTGCATTGCAGGGAAGATTTCAGAGCCAGGAAGCGCAACAGCTGATGCACCAAGACGGCGAAGAACTTCACCACCCAGACCAGGCATACGCATTTTCAGGCCTTTGAGGTCTTCAAGAGATTTGATCTCTTTGTTGAACCAGCCACCTGCCTGCAGACCGGTGTTACCAGCCAGGAAGGATTTAACGTTGAACTGACCAGCAAGCTCATCCCAAAGCTGTTGACCGCCACCGAAATGCATCCATGCTTCCAGCTCAGCAGCTGTCATGCCCATTGGAACGGCAGTGAAGAAGCCAAATGCTTTGTGCTTGCCGAGCCAGTAGTAGTCAGCAGCGTGGTACATGTCAGCTGTACCATTGGAAACAGCGTCGAAGCTCTCAAATGCAGGAACAAGTTCACCGGCAGCAAACAGCTTTACAGTCAGCTGACCTTCACTGGCAGCAGTGATGCGGTCAGCGATGCGCTGTGCGCCAGTACCGAGACCCGGGAAGTTCTTAGGCCAGGTGGTGACCATTTTCAGTTCGCGCTTACCAGCTGCGAGTGCTGGAGCTGCAAGAGTAGCTGCGCCAGCGGTTGCACCTGCCAAACCAGCATTTTTCAGAAAACTACGGCGGTCCATAAAAACTCCTCCCAAGAGCTTCTTAAATCAAATCTCTTTATGCCTCCGCAGAATTGAACCTCTTCCATTGAGATCTCTGCGACAACATGACCAACTTCTTATAACCCTAAAACTACGTGAAAATACAAGGAAATCTGCACTCTATTGGACAAATTAATTATTCTTGGATCAACTGAGCGTACCTCATCTATGCGTTTTCAACCGAAACCAGCCGCAACGTAACTATCGAAACATTTTTAGGAATCTCCGCCCTTGAGGGCTAACAATCAACCTCCAAAATCGGAATTCATAGCCTTTTATTTCAATGTTAATAAGTCAGCCTACATGACCTAACTGGCTTGAGCATTGCTCCATTAATTTTCTGGGTGAATTAAGCCACACAGGTGGTAGATGCTTTAAAATACAATAATTTAGAGGAAACTAATCTACAGTTTCAGTTGAAACTGAGCAGAGGTGCGCAGACACGATGCCACCCGATAAATCCGAGACCTTAGACCTCAATCAGATCGGCATTGCAAAGCGAAGACAGCTAACATTTAAAGATGCGTTCCGATGCACAAACAACTATCCACACGAAGGTGTGGTTTTCTACAGGTTCGCGCATTAACGATAGCGCGAATTTCTTCGAAAACGCCCATACGAAATTGCTTGAAAGCAAATTTCTCAGGCATTTCGAGAGCGATTCTTCCAAAAACTGCCGTAATCTAGAACAGACCTGCCGTTGCGCCACCATTCAGCCCAGCAATCAGCATCAACGTTCCCATTAGCAAAATAGTCAGAGCGCCAACCACCTCACAACCGCGCAGAATAACCGTACCAGCCTGACTGTCAGCACCCCAGATCCGCAAGGCAACCTCACGCGAGAGCACTGCGAGACTCGCCAGAATAGAAACGGTAATACCTGTCCCCAATGCCATCACGAGCGTGGAGGCCACACCAGCCCAAATCATGCCCTGAGAAAACGCAAACGCAAGCACGATCAAAGCACCGGTGCATGGGCGAAGCCCCACTGCCAAAATGATCGACCAGATGCTTGTGAGTGTCATGGCTGAGTTCTGAACCATCTTCGGATCCGGCGCATGCGCATGCCCACAGCTGGAACAAACCTCTCCATGCTCCGAATGCTCATGTTGATGATGGTCGTGATCATGGTCATGTGAATGACCGCAGCTCGAAGCAGGCTTTTTACCAAACCATGGCTTCAAAACACGTTGCCAAACAAGGTAGAGGCCAAGCAGGAAGACCAACACATAAGAGCCAAGCTCAAACCAGCGGGCTGTCGCATTAATCGCCGTACTGGTCAGATGCAACAAAACGCCTGCCCCACCAACCAGCACAATCGCAGTCACCGCCTGCGCAAAGGCAGAAGCAAAGGAGAGCGCGATCCCTTTCTTCAAAGTCTGTTCATCTGCAATCACGTAAGAAGAAATCACTGCCTTACCATGCCCCGGCCCTGCAGCATGAAACACGCCATAGGCAAAGCTGATCAGCATCAGAAGCCACCCGGCAGAAGGGTTGTTGCGGAAGTTTCTCAGCGTGCTTGTCAGCTTAAGATAAAACTCATTCTGCAACCGGGTAATGGTCGCCATGCCTTGCTGGAAAATATTCATATCCGGGCCACGAAGCTCAGCAGAATCCGCAGTCTCACGCTCAGAAACGGAAGACAGCGTCATCGGCTCACCACCTTGCGCAAGCGCAGCCACTGCATCTTCTGCAGACGCAGGTGCACTCTCAACTGGCCCAGGTGTAATCTCGGAAATGAATTTAGTATTGCCCGTAGAAGCTGTTGTAGTCGCCACACCATCGCAAGACACAATCACCTGATTGACAAGCGCTGCTGTGTATCCCTGCAACTCTTCAGGAACATTACGCTGGTCAGCACCGATCGTTGCCAACTGGGCAGCAATTTGCCCGTCCAGCTCAGGAGGATGGACCAGCTCAACAGAACATTTTCCGGGAGCATTCTTCAGCGTCACGGCCATATCTGCCTTGGGCCATTTAAAATCGATGTAGTAGGTTGGGTCATAAACATCGAGTGTGATCGGCTTGTCAGCTTTGATCTTCTCTTTGAGCGGCAGCGTAAAGCTCAATTCCACCAATGACACGGGGCTCGTGTCTGGCTGACTGCGACCAGCTGCAATCTCTTCAGCAATTGCTGCTCGGTCTTCATCGCTGATCAACCAGTAATCATCAAAGGCCACCTTGATCATTTTCATGGACGGATCAAATGGCTCGGAGAAATCTATCTCCGCTTTGCTATCATCCCCAAACGTGAAGTAACCGTACTCTCCAAGACCCTCAATGTTGATCTTAGCCAGCTCATCCAGCTCATTTCTCTCGAAAAATCCATTCTGATTGGCATCCAACCCCTGCACGGCATAGGCCGTGTACAGGTCATCAAACAGCCATTTGTGCCGAATGTGGGTCAGATACCCGTCATCATCAAACACCAACTCGGCGCGCGCTTGCACAAACATATGCGGATGTGCTGCAACCTGTTGAGAAGGCAACAGAAATACCAGCAGCATGCAGAATGCGGTCAAAAACCGTAGGAGCTTATGAGACATGGCGCCTTAACAAAATATGAGAACCCGACACGACAAGTGTAATAAAATAACGGCAAATTCAAGACCCATTTATTGAAGGTCCTGAGATACGTTTTTCCCGTAATTTAGAACCATTCGGATAATTCTTCCGAATTTGATGCCCATCACCTACGAAATAAACCGGATATTGCTTTAAGAATAAACCAATATCCCCGCAACGCTTCTTGTTCAATTTCGTTTGGGAGGGCTGAATGAACGTGCCATTGCATAATAAAATAACGATCGATACCTACATGACCCCATTGGATCATCCAGAATTCGCTGGCCACGAGCAAATCGTATTTGCAACAGACAACGAAACGGGCTTGAAAGCGATCATCGCGGTTCACAATACCAACCGCGGTCCCGGTCTCGGTGGATGTCGCATGTGGAACTATGCAAGCGCAAATGAAGCTCTGACTGATGTTCTCCGCCTCTCAAAAGGCATGACCTATAAGAATGCATTGGCTGACCTTGCTTTGGGAGGAGGAAAGTCAGTCATCATCGCAAACCCGCGCACTGATAAGACCCCAGAGCTTCTCAGAGCATTCGGCAGACACATCAATCGCCTTTCCGGTAGCTACATCACCGCAGAAGATGTGGGCATCAGCTCTGATGATATGGAAATCATTGGTAGCGAAACTCAGTTTGCCCGCGGGACAGATGCCACTGGTTTTGGCGATCCTTCGCCGTACACTGCATTGGGAACCTTCGTCGGCATCAAAGCAGCTGCCAAGCACAAATTCGGCTCTGAAGACCTCTCTGGCCTGACGGTATCACTCAAAGGTCTGGGTCATGTGGGATATGACGTAGCTCGTCAGCTGCATGAAGCAGGTGCTAACCTGATTGTCTCCGACATCTATGATCCGGCAGTGACACGCGCAATCGAAGAGCTCGGTGCATCCAGCGTATCTCCAGACGACGCACATCTCGTCAAAGCGGATATCTTTGCTCCATGTGCCCTTGGCGGTGGCCTGAATGCTGCAACAATCCCGGAACTGAAAGTAGCTGTGGTCGCAGGAGCTGCAAACAATCAGCTGGAAACACAGGAAGACGGCGCAGCTCTCATGAAGCGCGGCATCCTCTACGCTCCAGACTACGCTATCAACGCAGGCGGCGTCATCTCTGTGGCTTTGGGTGAGCCTGGTGCATCAGACTCAATCGTGCGTCAGAAGACCCTCGCGATTGGTGGCACGCTTGCTCAGATCTTCGATCGGGCCGATGCAGAAGAGCGCCCAACCAACATCATCGCAGATGAGTTGGCTGAAGAGCGCTTCCAGCATCACCATAATCCAGCTTAAAACAGAGGGTTGATCTAGCCCTCTTTTGGCAGAGGTCCATCAAGCATTTTGGGGCAGTCACCATGCTGCTCCAATTGCTTGTGCCAGTTGACCATATAATCAACAAAGGCACGCACCTTCGCTGACAGATGCCTACGATGCGGATAGACCGCGTACATCGCAGGCCCCGGCACTTCGTAGTCTTCTAATGCCGGTATCAGCGTACCTGCCATCAACTCTTCCAGCACATAAAAGATCGGCAAACGCACAACGCCAAGGCCTGCCAGCGCTGCTGCAACCGCAGTCTTCGCACTGTTCACATGCATCGGCCCTTTAACGGGAACAGAAAATCGCTCTCCATTTGCCAGAAACATCCAGTTGGTCTTGTGCTTGTAGTTGGTATCAATGATGCAGGGCATACTCGCCAGATCACTTGCCTTCTCAGGCATACCATGTGCTTCCCAATACGCAGGAGAGGCACAAACCACGACACGAACGTCACGAATCTTCCGCGCAATCAGGCTTGAATCCTCAAGCTCGGCCACACGAATGGCAACATCATATCCTTCCTCGACAATGTCGACGAAACGATCTTCCATCTCGATGTCCAGTTCAACGCGCGGGTGTTCCTGCAAAAACGAAGCAAGCACTCTGCCCAGCGTCGCCTCAGAAAAAGAACGCGGCGCACTCAGCCGTAACCGGCCACGCACCTCCCGATGGTCTTGCTGTACAGCATCTTTCAGGTCATCAAACCGCTGCAACAGCTCACCTGCTTCACGGAAGTAGGCTTCACCAACCTGGGTCAGAGAAATCTGACGGGTCGTCCTGTTCAGCAGGCGCACGCCCAGTTCGTCTTCCAGCTCGCTCACGTACTTGGAAATAAGCGCCTTGGAGCGCCCCATATCCCGTGCTGCAGCCGAAAAGCCACCGCTTTCTACCACCTGCAAAAAACATCTAATTCGTGTGATGGAATCCATCGATCAAACCTCATAGGTGGTCGCACTCAACGAGCATCAGCCTGTTGTCTTTGTAGGCGCTTCCGGCGACGTCTCACACGTCCTGTTATGCCAACCATCCGCAAAAGAAACAAACCCGCCGCAAACCCAAGCCCAGCCAGCACTCCACCTTCAATGGTCACAGGCACAGCAGGCTCAAAGTCTTCCCAGGTTGCCTTGGAAAGCTTGGTGTCCGGCTCTTTCATGAAGATCCAGACACGCTCAAACACAGCAGCGGTTTCCATCGCCAATTGCTGTTCTGTCAAAGCCTCAAGGCGATCCAATGACCGCTCAACGCTCATCCCGCGCAACTGCACAAACTCATCCGCGCTCTGTGCCATATGCGTTAATGCAGCAGAAGCGCTTCGGTGGGTTGCAGTCGCATCGGCAACAAAATCGGCTTTCACTTCCTCCAGCGCATCAATAGCGCCGCCCATACGTTGACGGTATTGCTGGGCAAACTCAGGAAGCTGAGAGGTCACAGTGCCGCTTACAAGCGCAACGCCAAGCGTCAATACCCTTGCAAACATCATTGCAAACCTCCCCTCTAAGTTAATCGACCAGAGTGATCACTCCAGCAGCACCTTCTTCTGTACCAAATGCCAGCCGGTTCCCCTTCTTATCCCAGGCAAGGGCAGAAACAGGACCAGCACCCGGACGGCGCAACAGCACTTCAGCATTATCGTGGAACCGAACGGCCATCACCATGCCATCCTGATAGCCAATCGCCACCATTTCTTCAGTTGGATGGCAGCAAACAGTCGTCACCATGCTGTCCCCGCGCACGCCAAGCTCCAGAGGTGCCTGCCCCATAGGACCACTCTTGCCCATAAACGGCCAGAGGATCGCAGCCTGAGCGCCAGAGGTCGCTAGATATTTACCCTTGGCAGACCAACTCACGGACTTCACCTTGCCCGGATAACCGGTCATGCGCATGTCTTGACTGTCAGCCAAACGCCATCCGTGCAGAGCGTTCTCCTGCATAGTGGTCACAAGGTACTTTCCTTCAGGAGAATACGTGACCAGACTATGCGCACCTTTCCAGCTCAGTTCCTGCGGATCACCAGCAGCATTCACCCAAAACAGTGTCACACCATCATAGCGAGAGGCCGCAAGGCGCATGCCCTTTGGAGCAAACGCCAAACCAGCAAAGGCACGCGGCAGCTGAAATTCTTTGATCTCGCCGCTCTTCAGACGAACCCAGGCCGTACGACCAGATGCATAGGCTACACTGTCCTGCGGACCAGCTGCAATAATGTCGATCCATTTACGCGGCTGCTCAGCAAGCTCTTCAACACTTCCATCAGCGCTAACTTTACAAATCTTGCCATCACCGCCACCGGTGATCAGAGACTTGCCATCTAAAGAAGGCGTCGCACAAAGCAGGCCGTTTTTGTGAACCGGTGTCTGGGTTTCCGGCCCACCAGCAAAAAAGACAGAACCTTCACCACTGGCAAAGGCAGCTACATCACCCAGAAATGTCGCAGAAACAACAAATCCATCGGTATCAAGAGGAGCAGTTACAGGCACCAGAACTTACTCCGCAACACAGGCTTCAAACGCAGTTTTCAGCGCAGCACCATCCAGCTCACGGCCGATGAAGACAATGCGGCTTTCACGCTTTTCATCATCTCGCCAGTCGCGCTGATGGTTGCCCTCTACGATCATATGAATGCCTTGCACCACATAGCGCTGCGGATCATCCTTGAACGACAGAATTCCCTTCATGCGCAAAATGTTTGGCCCTTGAATCTGCGTAATCTGATTGATCCAGTCAAAGAAAACCTTCGGATCCAGATCGCCAACCGTGAAGGAATAGGACTTCACAGAATGCGTGCCCTCATGATCGTGATCACAATCTGGGCCGCACTCATGGTCAGGGTGGTCATGATCATGTTTGTGGTCGTGGTGGTGGTGATCATGGTCGTGATCGCAGTCCGGGCCGCACTCATGATCGTGCGCGTGCTCAGCCTTTTTCAAAAACTCCGGATCAAGATCAAGAATACGATCCAACTCAAAGGCCCCACGATCCAGAACATCTGCAATTGCGATCTGACAACGCTCTGTGTGGTGGATCTTCGCATACGGGTTGATCTTACGGATCGTCGCCTCAACACCAGCCAGTTCCTCTGCTGAAACAAGATCGGTCTTGTTCAGCAAAATCACGTCAGAAAACGCAATCTGATCTTCTGCTTCCTTAGTGTCTTTCAAACGCTGCTGGACATGGCGGGCATCAACAACCGCAACAACAGCATCAAGCTTAGCCGCATCGCGCACGTCATCATCCATGAAGAACGTCTGTGCAACAGGAGCCGGATCAGCAACACCCGTGGTCTCCACGATGATCGCATCAAACGCACCCTTGCGTTTCATCAGGTTCTCAACGGTGCGGATCAAATCACCACGAACTGTACAGCAGATACAGCCGTTGTTCATTTCATAAACTTCCTCGTCAGACTCAACGAGAAGGTCATTGTCGATACCAATTTCGCCGAACTCATTGACGATCACAGCATAACGCGTGCCATGGTTTTCGCTCAAAATACGATTCAGCAAAGTGGTTTTACCTGCGCCCAGATATCCGGTCAGCACGGTAACAGGAATACGGCTATCAGCAGCCTCGGACATTTACGTCTCCTTGGATGGGTGTGCGCTCACTTAGTGTGCGCATAAATCTCGTGCCCTCAATATAGACAGTTGATCTGCCAGCAAAAGAGCAGAAGTGCTCTTTTGCCATGAAACACGCACATCAATTTGGAGAATTCGCCAAACTTAACTCGGAACAAAAATGACTAATCGGGAGAGTAAACATGATGAAGAGGTACATCGATATCTTTATTTTGAAGCCTGATCCTTACATTATTACCTTCTATCTGAAGCACCTCCATTGGCCTCATCCTTGGGTTTGAGACGCCCAGATCACTACGGAAGTAAACAAAATTACCTGCAACTAAGGGCTTGTTAAAGTCATTCCTTAGGGTTTCTACGTCAGCATCCCAGAATTCAATGTCAGACAATGGCACTTCTTCAAGAGCGGGCGGGCAATCAAGACATCCCGTCATATTATAACGAACACATTTTGCTGTTTCGTCATGCACAAAATCAACAATCAATTGCCCGCAATATAGATCAGTCTCAGGATCCCCGTCAGCGTTTTCAATCTCATCAACCCGTACTTTCCAACGAACAACATCACCAATTTGAAAATCCATTTCACCCTCTAATCTTAACACCTTATGAGTGCGTACCTTACATAACTCAACCTAACTCTCAACTAATTTCCGTTTGCATTCAATCGTTTCCATCCCTTACCATCCAGCCGATCGTTTTGGGGAACTGGGAGGCCAACCATCATGCTGAAAACCATAGAGGCGTTTGACCGCATCGGGGACGAAAACGCATTCGCCGTTTTGGCACGTGCAACTGAGCTTGCTCAGCAGGGCCGCAATATCATCAATCTTGGCATCGGCCAGCCAGACTTCAAAACGCCGGAACACATCGTAGAGGCAGCCGTCAAAGCCCTGCGCGATGGCCACCACGGTTACACCGGTGCAACGGGCATTCTCCCTCTCCGCGAAACCATCGCATCAAGCCTGCATGCGGTAACAGGCACGCATGTCTCGCCAGACAACGTCATGGTCGTTCCCGGCGGCAAAGTTACCATGTTCATGGCAATCCTGATGTTTGGTGAGCCTGGCAAAGAGATCCTCTATCCTGATCCCGGCTTCCCGATCTACCGCTCCATGATTGAGTTCACTGGAGCAACCCCAATCCCAGTGCCAATCCGTGAAGAAAACGACTTCGCTTTTTCTGCGGAAGAAACTCTCAATCTGATCAATAAACGCACAGCACTGCTTATTCTCAACTCCCCAGCCAACCCAACAGGCGGCGTGACACCGCGCTCTGAGATAGAGAAGCTGGTAAAGGGATTGGAAAACCATCCAAACCTGCCAGTCCTATCTGACGAGATTTACTCCCGCATGACCTATGATGGGCTCAAGCACACATCCTTGATGGAGTTCGAGCAGCTCAAAGACCAACTCATCCTGCTCAATGGCTGGTCCAAAACATGGGCCATGACTGGCTGGCGCATGGGGTACTCTGTCTGGCCTACATCCCTGATCAACAAAGCCCGCAAGCTTGCCGTGAACTGCTGGTCATGCGTCAACACACCAAGCCAATACGCAGGCATTGCCGCCATCGAAGGCCCGCAGGATGCAGTTGATCAGATGATGCTGGTTTTTGACCGCCGACGTAAGCTCGTCGTGGAGGGACTAAACGCCCTGCCCGGCATCTCCTGCAACACGCCCAAAGGCGCCTTCTACGCTTTCCCGAATATCAAAGAAACAAAATGGCAAGCCAAACCTTTAGCTTCAGCATTATTGGAAGGAGCAGGCGTTGCGCTCATCGGTGGACCTGATTTTGGTATTCTGGGAGAAGGATATCTGCGCTTCTCCTACGCCAATTCAGAGGAGAACATCAACCGTGCATTAAGCCATGTAGGTGATTTCCTAAGCACCCACACCAAGTAAGAAAGCTCTAACGCTGCGCAGTCACCACAATGGCCTTTTCGATCAAGTCGGAAAGGTCTGGGGCCTTACTGTCCTGATGCACAGGCTGCATGATGAGGAACAGCGAGGAAGGCCCAATTGAGGTCAATCCATCAAGCTCATCAATATCAAACTGAAGCACGACTTTCCCGTCTGCATCCAGCAGCGACAAGCCATCATCAAAGCTCCACTGCCACGCAGTAGCTTTGGAGATGGGCGCATAAAGCCCCTGACAATTCTTGGTCTCAAACGAGTTGCCATATCCACTTGCAGCAGGCTCAGAACCAAGTTGCGCTGAGCAGGTTTTAGACGACAACACATCAGAAATTGACCAGTGACCAGAAATTACACTGGCTTGACCGGATAGGACGCCAAAGCTAGCTAACGCCAGGGTTGCGCTGGCAGCTACTACTGTTTTTCTCAAAATCCCATGCATACGAACAGCCTCCAGGATCTGTTTTATGTACAGATTCTGGGCGCAATCAGTTAACTCAAGGTTAACAGGAAATTAAGTGAGAGATAACAGATCTAAAAACATAACTTATTCATGGATTTAACTCAAAAACAAATACACGCATTACTTGTTGAGTACAGATACAATCTAAAATAAATCTAATTACATACTAGTTATTATTTACATAAAGTGCAAAACGCACTCGTTTTAGGTGATTTGCATTTCGCATCAAAAGACAGCCAAGCAAGGCAAGCCAACCAAAGCTCAAAGGCCACCGCGAGGAGCACTCAAAAATGAGCATTCCTCTCAACCTAGCGAAGCGAGTCGATTTAGAGAGTTAGCCAACGAGAAGAACCATACATGTCATGGCGAGTGTAAAAAAACCAAACATCTTCAAGTCTTTATGATCTTCGATACTTCCACGAGAACTGACCATGACGAAACTCCAAACGCAATACAAGGTGCCGCTTAGATAAGCGCGGCATAGTAAACATAGAGTTTCAATGAGGCAGTTTCACGATCACCAAACTGCCTTTTGATTTCAAATGGCAGTTACTCAGGGTTCGCGCACAGCCCATCCACTGACACCAGCCGCTCACCCGGAGGAGGCGCACTCTCACGAATTCGCAGCTTAGGCTCGATTAACGTCAGTTCATTACTGAGCTTTTCGCCATTCATCTGCGATAGCATGAGTTCTGCAGCATTCACACCAATGGTTCCGGCCCCATTGTCCACAGTGGTCAGGGCTGGCGTCCGATTTTCCGTTCCCTCGGTGTCATCATAGCCAACAATTGCCAGGCCCGGCCCCGGCTCAACGCCAAGTCGGCGAACAGCACTCATCACGCCCAGTGCCACAAGGTCGTTGAAACACACCACAGCCGTTGGCCGAGGATCCGTCTGCACAACCTGCTTGGCAATGGATCGGCCATCATCCTGCGTCATCAACTCAGGAATATCCAGCTGCTCATCCGCATTGATCCCCGCATCCTCAAGCGCTGAGCGCCAGCCGCGGTTCCGGTCGCGTCCGGCAGAACTGCCACGCCGGCCACCAACCATCGCGATCTGGGTATGCCCTTGCTCAATCAGATGTTTTGTAATCCGGTAGGACCCAAGAAAATCATCACCACGAACACAAGGCGCATCCGCTCCAGCCACATCGCGGCAAACCAGCGTGACCGGCACTCCTTGCCGCACAATGGAATTGATGTCCTTGTCAGTCGTGCCAACCGAAGCGCACAGAATAAGCCCATCAACCCGATGCTGCAGCAGCGTATCGGTGAAATGTTTCTGCCGCTCGACAATATCGCGGTGATTACAAATCAGAATGGTCTTGTTGTGCAGCGCCAGAGTTTCTTCCAGCCCACGAAACACCTCGGCAAAATATGGATTGAGAATATCGTGAACCGCCACCCCAATCATATTGGATTGAGATGTCCGCAAAGATGCAGCTGACCGATTATAGATATAGCCCACTTCCTCAGCATAGGCTTTCACCCGTGCTTTCGTGGTTTTAGCGATCAAAGGGGAATCTCTCAAAGCCAAAGAAACTGTAGCCGTCGAAACGCCCAGTTTCTCAGCAAGATCGCCTAATCTCAATGGTTTACCTGTGCCGCTCAATGCCGATGTCCTCGCATATCCAGCCGGATCCAGTTTGTATTCTTAAGCACTTATGCACAGCAACATTAGCAAATAGCAATACTCCACACTGCCAACAAAGAGAATTCATTATGAATTCTCAAGTTTTAGCCACTTGCCAAACCCATCAAACATGCTGATATTTTTTAGCGAAATACATAAGCAAATGACAGGTTTCGAGAAAATGTATTCAGACTTCAAATTATTGGCCCAGTACAACACCTGGATGAATGCACAGCTTTATGAATGCGCGGAACAACTGAGCGATGCGCAACTCAAAGAAAACCGCGGTGCGTTCTTCAAATCAGTCTTCGCGACCTTCAATCATATCGTGGTGGGAGATCTGGCCTGGCTGCGCCGTTTCGCAAAGCATTCCCAAACATATGAGAGCCTGCAGCAACTTGATCAGTTTCCAGTGCCAAAAGCACTCACATCTATTCCATACGACAGCTGGTCAGACTTGAAGGCTGCGCGGCAAAAGCTGGACGCGATCATTGAAGAATTTGCAGGGGACATCACCGCCACCCAAACGGAGAACGCTCTCACCTATGCCAACATGAAAGGCATACCTGCAACGAAAAACTTTGGGGACTTGGTGCTGCATTTCTTCAACCACCAAACCCACCACAGAGGGCAGATAACAACCCTGCTCACCCAGTTTGGACTGGAAACACCAGATACAGACCTGCTGTTTCTCTGCCAGGACGCTTAAATCAATAAAAAATCATTGGCCTGTGTTTAACGCAGGCCTTGCGCCTTCAGCTTAATCAGCAGCTTCCAGCTCTACCTTCTTCGCAGCCTGCTCTTGCGCAGTTTTATCTTCGTTCTCCAGCTCATCTTCCAAATCCGGATCATCTTCAAAGCTGGCAGACAGGTTCTTCTCAACCTGACGCAACAAGCGACGAAGCTTCTTGCGGTCTTTGTCATCCATACCTGCAAGCGCTTCTTTCTCAAGACGCTTCCATGCACGATCTACCAGTAAGATCCGGTCACGGCCTTCCTCACTCAGGAACACGCGCGCAAGCCTGCCGTCTGTTTCCGAGATGCGGCGGAAAACAAGCCCTTGAGCTGTCAGGCGTGTCACCATTTTTGTCACGGTTGGTGGCTGAACACCAAGCGCCAGAGCCAACTGGCTCATGGTCTTGCCATCAGTCTCGCTCAAAACTTTCAGAACAGCTTCCTGCCCCGGATGCAATCCGATGCGCGAAAGGTGTGCCCCAGAACGCGCCCGCTGCGCCTTCGCTGCCTGCGCAAGACGAAATGTCGTGCTTTTTTTAAAATTAAAACCCATGGTCTGGCTAATCTCGCTGCTGTCCTAATCAACGTAAAACGCCCGAAAAAAAGCGCCGTACAGCAGTGATAGCCGCCGAATATATAACTCAGATGACAGTTCGATAATTATTTAGTGACCTAATGAGATTTCTTAGGTGTTTAAGCTCTTTAGTTCTACTCAGTGGGATTTTGAGGTTACGCGGATACTTTTATCTGCTGTCCCATCGCCTGCTCCAACGCATCCACCGCTTCACGGCAATACGACGCGTACTGTGATTCCATACGGTAGTTCAGCGAGCGTGGGTAAGAAGCATCAAGCGTCATATCATGGGTAATACGCCCTGGCCCCGCCGCCATCACAACGATGCGGGAAGACAGAAACACACTCTCATAAACAGAGTGCGTCACGAACAGGATCGTCCAGTCATGGGCAGACTTCAGCTCAAGTAGGTCATCATTGAGCTTGTTGCGGGTAATCTCATCCAGAGCCGCAAACGGCTCATCCATCAGCAACAGCTTCGGCTTGGTCACCAGGGCTCGTGCAATGGAAACCCGCATCTTCATGCCGCCGGAAAGCTCTGAGGGCATATGCGTCGCAAAATTGGAAAGCCCAACCATCTCCAGTGCGTCTTCAACGCGATCCTTCGCATCACGCTTGGAAACACCCTTCACCTTCAACGGCCAGTAGACATTCTCAAAGGTATTCGCCCACGGCAGCAAGGTCGGTTCCTGAAACACAAACCCAACCTCTTCCTGCCCGGACCGGATAATCTCACCTGAGCTGGGCTCCTCCAACCCGGAAATGAGCCGCAGAATAGTAGACTTCCCACACCCTGACGGCCCAAGAATACTCAAAAACTCCCCCGCCCTCACATCCAAGTCAAACCCATCGATAGCGGTGGTGCCATTCTCAAAGGTCTTGGAGATGTCCTTTAGGGACAGGAGGGGGGAGTTTTTCATTTTCATTGGGACCTAAGAAAGTTTATTTCTCCTAGTCGACCTATCATAAGATTGATCTCACGCCCACCTTATTGAACAACAGCCGTATTGAAGTTTTTGTTGACTGGATGATTGCATGGAACCGCTGTTCCGGCACCATCAATATCAGCACCACATACCTTTGCGTTGTCTTGATAGTCCAAAAGCTGATGCCCCCAGCCCAAGACAGTGCTTCCAGGCATGTTCGGAACCACCTCACCTGTCAGAACGGCTCGCGAGGCAGCGATTGTCTCAAGCATTCGTGTCTTCAGATCTTGATCATTGCCAGATCCAACAGCCAGATTACAAGCTGCCTGCACTGAACGTAAGGGAGCACCTATAGGAGCGGTAATCTTCGTATTCCAAAGGTAGTCCATATCGACAATACGCCCACGAGCTTCATGTTCGCGCGAAGGATTCACGAATGCGAAATCAGAACCGCTAGTATACTGAGCATTAGAAAAATCCGCATCATCTGAACCAGAGAAATAACCACTTCGCGGCCAGCCGACAATTTTCTTGGTGCCCGGGAATTTTGTCCCGACTTCATCAATCAAACTGTGCCCAGACACACCAGTTGCCGCAGAAGAGCATGAGAAAAACACGAGTTTATCGAAGTCAGCGCCAACATCTCTTGCCGTTTTGAGATGTTGCGCAAATACATCTTTGTCAAATGGCCCAATTCCATTGCAGTTTCCATGGGCAGTCGCAACCAGATTATCGACCTGCGAGATAGGAGTACCTCCAGAAAGTTGAATAACACTGCCATTATCCTTCATATAATAAACGTTACCGGCTCCGAGGTTATCCTCGGTCCAGATTTGATTTCGAGAATTTGTAAAACGGTCGCAATAGGTTGAGGTTATCAGGACGCCCGTTGTTGCAACCGCCTCACCAGCCATCACCCCAGCCAGTGCCAGTGCAACGCCACCAAGTAGTCCTTTTCGTGTCTTTCTAGAAAACATAATCGGCTTCTCCTTCTTGTTATTAGCCACCAAGAAGGACGGGGCATTGCGCCTCACGTGAGCCATTAGCCCCAACTGCCAGTCACCAGAGTAAACGCCTCCCTACCCACTACCTCTGAAAAACCAGAGCATCCCGTTCCTTCCCCCATGACGGCTGCGCTTCAACACGCTACTCTGCACGCAAGACAACAAGCACCGGAAAACCATATGAGCGCCCTGCCCCGCCGTTATTGGCACGAGATGACAACAACGGACTTCTCTGAGAACGACACCAGCGACTGGATCGCTGTGTTGCCGATTGCGGCGATTGAGCAGCATGGCCCGCATCTGCCGGTCTACACGGACACTTGCATCGCTAAAGGGCAAGTCGCTCGCACGGTTGAGCTGTTGCCCGATGATCTGCCAGTCACATTCCTCCCCGTTCAGGCCGTCGGCAAATCAGATGAGCATCATTCGTTCCCGGGCACACTCAGCCTCACATGGGAAACTGCTGTTAAAGCCTGGATTGAGATCGGGGAATGTGTTGCCAGAGCAGGTATCCGCAAGCTGGTGCTGGCCAACTCCCACGGCGGCAACTCACCGCTGATGGACATCATCACCCGTGACTTGCGCCTCAAACACAACATGCTGGCGGTCGAATCCAGCTGGCTCCGCTTTGGCCAACCAGAAGGCCTCTATGCTGAGGAAGAGTTCACCTACGGCATTCACGGCGGAGATATCGAAACCTCCATCATGCTCTCCTTACGTCCTGATCTGGTACGCATGGATCAGGCGATAGACTTCACCTCCACTCAAACCGACCACATCAACAACGATGCTTATCTGCGCGCGCATGGCCGCCATCAATATGGTTGGATGAGCGAGGATCTGAACAAGACCGGCGCACTCGGCAACGCGGCCCTCGCCACTGCAGAAAAAGGCCAGTCATCCCTCACACACGCCTCTCAGGAGTTCATCAAACTCCTGCGCGATGTGCAACGTTTTGATATGTCATCCTTCAACAAAAGCTAGATCATACCTTCAATTAATGACGTAATTTCAATGCGGTAACACCTCATAAAAATTCCTCTTGCTATAAACTGTTATTTATGACAGTTTATTCAAAACAAACACATGAGGTTGGCAATGAAGATCTGTCTCATCAAAGCATCTGCACCAAGCTATTTTAAAGATTACAAGAAAGCGCGTGGAGGCCCGCCTCAGTCCATCTTCTCAGCTGCGGCAGCAACCCCCCGCCATTTTCAGCTGGAGATGCATGACGAAACCATCAGGATGGTCGATCCCCGCAAGGTGACTGCCGACCTCGTGGTGCTTTTCTTCGCAACCCCGGATGCCAACCGAGGCTACGAGCTCGCCGCAGCTTTCTCGGAAAAAGGCAGTCAGGTTGTGATCGGCGGCCTCCACGCCACCTTCATGCCAGAAGAAGCCAGCGAATATGCAGATGCGGTGATGACAGGCGAATGTGAAAACGTCTGGGATGAGTTGCTACAGGATGCGCAAAACCGAAGCCTCAAGCCAAGATACACGGGCACCTACGCCGACATGTCCAAGCTTAACCCATATCCGCGCCATCTCATCACCGCAGAGCAGTATGGCTGGGAATGGTCCGTGCTGGTCAGTCGCGGCTGCAAACACCACTGCAGCTTCTGCCTCATCCCCGGCATGCTTGGCAAAACCCGCTATCGCCCAATCCCCGACATAATCAATGAGATTTCCGAAATGGAAACCGATTGGGTCGAACTTCACGCCGACCACCTGACAGAGGATCGCGAATACGCTTTGGAATTATTCAAAGCATTAGAAACGCTCAAGATTAGATGGGCAGGCGAAACCACTATTCGCATAGCAGATGATCCGGAACTTCTGGAAGCAGCAGCAAGGTCCGGCGCGAAGTACTTGCTCATTGGAATAGAAACCCCGTCCAAGGCAGCACTCAAGCGTGCTGGCAAGGGTTTTGTAAAACCTGAAAACTTAAAATCTCAAATTTCTAACATTCATACACATGGAATTATTGTCGACACCACGGCTATTTTTGGCTTCGACGAGCATACACCAGAAATTTTCATCGAAACCGCCAAGTTCTATCATGACATAGGGGTAGATATTACCGCACCGGCCATCGCCATCCCCTTCCCCGGCTCCCGCTTCTACAAACAGCTGGAAGAGGAGGACAGATTGCTCTCTGACAACTGGGGAGAATTTGATGGTGCCCATGCGGTCTACCAGCCAAAAAACATGTCCTGTGAAGAGCTTGAGGCGGGTGCAGAAGAATTCTCGCAGCATTTTTACTCAATGTCGCGGTCAGCTTCGAGAAAACTTCGTCAGATAAAAGATTTCGGGTTGGCAACCACGCTTCAGATTACGTGATTGCCAGCGCCTCATACCATAGGAAGGATGGCTAAGCCTAAAGGATCCCAACCCTTAAACTTTACCGTCCAATTAAGGAGAGCTTAGAACAGTTTAACTGTCTCTACAGCTCTCCTTTTTCCAAAATTTCGCCCCACAAAGACGCATCAAATCCCAGCAAAAGCTGTTTTCCACCAATAATAAGTGGCCTTTTAATTAATGAAGTTTCCTGTGCCATTAAGGCGATAGCGCTAGCCTGGTCCGTGACACCAGCTTTGATTTCATCATCCAATTTGCGCCATGTGGTACCGCGTTTATTCAAAACAGCGTCCCAACCGAATCGTTCACAGGCCTCTATCAGTGCATTTTCATCTGCACCATCTTTCTTGTAATCGTGAAAATTGTAGTTGATTTTAGATTCATCCAGAAGTTTACGAGCCTTGCGAACACTGTCGCAATTGCGAATACCATACATAATCAACAAGATCAGAACCCTTCATTTCCTCATCATTAGATGAAATATACTCATCTTAACGTTAGTGCGTCTCTCAACTGACGCGCATTAAACCGCAAGAAATACATCCCTTAGCACCTGAATACGCTATGAAATTGCGCTGCGCCCACATTAATTCCTCGTTTCAACTACGCAATGCCCCCTAGACGCATTCATTCATATGGGTAATATCACTAAGACGCCAGAATCCGCCTAATAAGTGGTCGGCGAAACCAGAGGGGCCCTGCAGAACAATTAATTTTCTGCATGAGGGGAAAAGGGGAGTTAATTTAGAATGCGTTTAAAGATTGCATCCGCTGCATTGGCAATGACGCTTGCTGCTGGAACTCAGGTAAATGCTGAAACGCTGAAGTTCGCATTTCAAGGTACATACAATCAGCTAGATCCATACAGCTTGAACGAAACATTCACCATGGCCATGCACGGCAATGTGTATGAAGGTCTCGTTCGCCGTACAGCTGATCTCCAGATCGAACCTGCACTTGCAGAAAGCTGGGAAGTTATTGAACCAACCCGCTGGCGTTTCCACCTGCGCAAAGGCGTAAAGTTTCACAACGGCAACGACTTCAATGCTGACGACGTGGTTTTCTCTGCAAACCGTGTTCGCGCTGAAGGCTCTGACCTGACAACCCGTATCGCAGCGGACGTCAAGGTTGAGAAAGTAGACGACTACACCGTTGATTTCGTCCTGACAGGCGTAAACCCTATCCTTCACTCCGAGTGGTCCACTTGGTACATCATGGATAAGGAATGGACTGAAGCAAACAACGCTGTAAAAGTGACAAGCGCTTCTGACACCAATCCAAACTATGCATCTTTGAACACAAACGGCACCGGCCCGTTCAAGATTGCAACGCATGAGCCAGGCGTAAAAACCACTTTCACCGTAAACGACGGTTGGTGGGACCAGAAAGTACACAACCTGACTGGCGTTGAGTTCACTCCAATCGGATCTGATGCAACCCGCGTTGCAGCTCTTCTTTCCGGCGAGCTGGACATGGCGTTCCCAATCCCGGTACAGGACATCAAGCGCGTGGACAGCAATGCAGGCACATCTGCACTGACCGGCCCTGAGCTGCGCACCATCTTCCTTGGCTTCGACCAGAAGCGTGATGAGCTGACCTACTCCAACATCAAAGGCAAGAACCCGTTCAAGGACGTTCGCGTTCGTAAGGCGTTCTATCAGGCAATTGACGTTGATGCGATCAAAGCGAAAATCATGCGTGGTCTGTCCGAGCCAGCTGCTCTGATGATCTCACCATTCCTGTTCGCAAACTCCGGTGACTTCTCTCGCTACCCGTACGATCCGGCAGCTGCGAAAGCACTTCTCGCAGAAGCAGGTTATGGAGACGGCTTTGAAGTTGGCATGGACTGCCCGAATGATCGCTACGTTAACGATGAAGCAATCTGTCAGGCGACTGCAGCATTCCTTGCGCGCGTAGGCATCAAAGTAAACCTGAATGCACAGCCTAAAGCGAAGTACTTCGCTAAGATCCTGGCATCTGGCGGCTTTGACACGTCCTTCTACATGCTCGGTTGGACCCCAGGTTCATTCGACAGCTACAACGTTCTGCTCAACCTCAACAACTGTCGTGATGACAAAGGTGCTGGCGGACCATTCAACCTCGGTGGTTACTGTAACCCACGCGTTGATGAGCTGACAAAAATGGTTCTCTCCGAAAACGACGAAGAGAAGCGTAACAGCATGATCTCCGAAGCCTACACAATCCTGAACAACGAAGTATCTCACATTCCACTGCACCAGCAGGGTCTGGCTTGGGGTGTATCCGACAAGGTTACTCTGAAGCAGCGTGCGGATAACGAGTTCCACTTCAAGTTTGTAGTGAAGAACTAAGTCTACGGCTTAGCCAACAAAATAATAGCCCGGCGCCCTAGGCGCTGGGCGCCTCTATTCTCAGGAACAACTATAAAACACCATGTTTGGCTTTATTTCCCGGCGTATCGCCATGGCTCTCGTGGTCATGTTTGTCGTAGCCTTAATCTCCTTCCTGCTCTTCCGCTTTGTTGGAGATCCTGTAAACCAGATGGTGGGCATTGAGACCACCCCGGAACAGCGTGAAGCCTTGCGCCAGCGCCTCGGTCTGAACGACCCTGTTCTCGTTCAGTTTTTCCGTTATGTCCTGGGCGCAATCCAGTTTGACTTCGGTAACTCCTACCAGTTCAAGCAGCCTGTGGCAGACCTGATTGGTCGCCGTCTGCCTGCAACGCTGGAACTGTCCTTCGCCTCTGCAATTTTTGCATTGCTGCTGGGCATTCCAATGGGCGTTTACACCGGTCTGAACCGCGACTCCTGGCTCTCAAAGATGTTCCTGTCGGTATCTCTTGTAGGTATCTCTCTGCCAACATTCTTTATCGGCATCCTGTTTATCTTCTTCTTCTCGGTCACATTGCAGTGGCTGCCAAGCTTTGGCCGCGGTGAGGTCGTTGCCCTGGGGTCTTTCTGGGACACAGGCTTCCTGACCATCAGCGGTCTGAAGGCCATCATCCTGCCGGCAATTACGCTTGGGCTGTACCAGATGACCCTCATCATGCGCCTGATCCGCGCTGAGATGCTGGAAGTGATGCGGACCGACCACATCAAGTTCGCCCGCGCTCGCGGTTTGCCGAACCGGTCTGTCTATTACATCCACGCTCTCAAAAACACGATGGTCCCTGTGATCACCATCACCGGTCTGCAGCTCGGCTCCATCATCGCCTTCGCGATTATCACCGAGACCGTATTCCAGTGGCCGGGCATGGGCATCCTCTTCCTGCAAGCCGTGCAGAACGTGGATATTCCGATCATGGCAGCTTACCTGCTGCTCACCGCTTTCATCTTCGTGTTCATCAACCTCATCGTAGACATTCTCTACGTCGTGATTGATCCACGCCTGCGCACCGAACGCGGCCGCGCATAAGAAACGGTAAGGATAATAATCATGACAGATAACACACCAACCGTTTCCGGCAGTGAGGCTTCAGAAGCCCCGCGCTCCGCAATGGCCCGCTTCCTCGACAGCGACTTGCTGCACAGCTTCCTCAGCTCCAAGGTGACAGTCCTCGCGGCTTTCACCACGGTAGTGCTGATGCTCGCAGCCCTGTTTGCTCCGCTTGTCGCACCGTTCAACCCGTTCGATCTGGCTCAGATCAGCATCATGGACGCACGCATTCCGCCGATTGGTATGGAATGGTCCGACCCACGCTACCTGCTGGGCACAGATGATCAAGGCCGCGATCTGCTCTCTGGCATCCTGTACGGCATGCGCATTTCTCTGGCAGTGGGCTTCCTGTCTGTGGCATTTGCCGCAGTCCTCGGCATCTCCCTCGGCCTGATTTCCGGTTATGTCGGTGGCCGCACAGACGCGATCATCATGCGTATCGCAGAAGTCCAGCTCACCTTCCCGGCCATCCTGCTGGCGCTGCTCATCGACGGCATTGCAAACGGCATCTTTGGCAATATCGACCGTGAGACCTGGGCAATCTGGATTCTAACGTTCTCCATCGGCCTGTCGTTCTGGGTGCAGTACGCACGTACAGTTCGTGGCTCTACATTGGTGGAGAAGAACAAAGAGTATGTTCAGGCCGCCCGCGTCATTGGCATTCCGGCATGGATCATCATGATCCGCCACGTGCTGCCAAACGTGCTTGGTCCGGTTCTGGTTATTGCAACCATCAACCTTGCTCTGGCAATCATCACAGAAGCAACCCTCTCCTTCCTTGGCGTTGGTGTTCCATCAACACAGCCATCTCTGGGCACCCTGATCCGCATCGGCAACGACTTCCTGTTCTCAGGTGAGTGGTGGATCGCGATCTTCCCAGGTCTGGCGCTCGCGATCCTCGTGCTGGCAGTAAACCTGCTGGGCGACTGGCTCCGCGACGCTTTGAACCCGAAACTGCGCTAGGGAGGCCAGACCATGAGCATCTTAGATATTCGCGGCCTCACTGTTGAGTTTCCGAGCCGCAAAGACGTCTTCACAGCGTCCCGTAATGTCAATCTCTCCGTAGACGCCGGTAAAATCCTTGGCGTGGTCGGAGAAAGTGGCGCAGGCAAGTCCACCGTCGGCAACGCCGTCATCGGTCTCCTGGAAAATCCGGGCCGGATTGCCGAAGGTGAAATCCACCTCGACGGCAAACGTATCGACAACCTCGCGGCTGAAAGCATGCGCAAACTGCGCGGCAAGCGCATCGGCATGATCTTTCAGGATCCGCTGACCTCTTTGGATCCACTCCAGACCATCGAGTTCCAGCTGGTCGAAACCATCCGCCTGCACCTGCCGCTCTCCAAGACAGAAGCTCGCGCACATGCGGTTGATCTGCTGGATCAGGTTGGCATTCCAAATCCGGAAGAACGCATTGCGCAATACCCGCACCAGTTCTCCGGTGGTATGCGCCAGCGTGTGGTGATCGCTCTCGCTCTTTGCGCAGACCCGGAAGTTGTCATCGCAGATGAACCAACAACCGCGCTCGACGTTTCCATTCAGGCTCAGATCCTGAAGCTGATGAAGCGTCTGTGTGAAGAGAAGAACGTGGCGATGGTCGTCATCACCCACGACATGGGTGTGATCGCAGATCTCACCGACCACGTTGCGGTGATGTACCGGGGTGATCTGGTTGAGTACGGCGAATCCAAGCAGGTATTGGGCGCGCCAAAGCACCCATACACCCAAAGCTTGATCGCCGCCGTTCCGCGCCCAGACGTAAAAGTACACCGCTTCCCGCAGGTCGATTACATTGAAGGCTCAGCAAAGCCCTTCAAGCAAATCGACATTGGCACCCACTGGCTGGGCAAGGCGCGTGACTACAAATCTGTCGATGGCCCACTGCTTGATGTAAAAGACATCACCATGAAGTTCCTCACCAAGGACGCATGGATTTCTAAAAACAGGCAGTACTTCACCGCTCTGGATAAAGTCAGCTTTGACATCCACGCAGGTGAAACCTTTGGCCTCGTGGGCGAAAGTGGCTCCGGTAAATCAACCATGGCCCGCGTCATCACTGGCCTTTACCACCCGGCAGGCGGCACCGCCCACTTTGCAGGACAGGAACTGACCAGCCTGAAAGACAAGAAGCAGGTTCTGGCAATGCGTCGCCAGATGCAGATGATCTTCCAGGATCCGTTCTCCTCCCTGAACTCCCGCATGCGTGTGCGTGATATTGTGGCTGAACCAATCAAGTTCCACAAACTCGCCAGCACCAACAGCGAAGTGAACCAGATCGTTGATGACCTTCTGGAGCACGTCGGCCTTGGCATCGCAGCAGCAGCCAAGTTCCCGCACGAGTTCTCCGGTGGTCAGCGCCAGCGCATCTCCATTGCCCGCGCCCTGGCGACACGCCCTCGCTTCTTGGTTTGTGATGAACCGACTTCCGCGCTGGACGTATCCATTCAGGCACAAATCCTCAACCTGCTCAAAGACTTGCAGGACGAGCTGGGCCTCACCATGCTGTTCATCAGCCACGACCTCGCGGTCATCCGGCAGATGTGTAACCGCACCGGTGTTATGCGCCACGGCCAGCTTCTGGAAGTTGCTGATACCGAAGACCTCTTCGACAAGCCTCAACACGCTTACACTAGGGAGCTCCTCTCCCTGATGCCAAGCATGGACGGCCTGTCCCGCCAAAATCTGGAAGAAGAACTGGCCTAACACCACTCACATTCCGAAGACCACAAAGGGCCCCCAGCGGGCCCTTTTCTTTTGCCTGCAGAACCGACAATCCAGCCACTTAAATGTGATGCACCAACCTACATCTCAGGCAAGCTCGAACCTTGAGTTCCATCCAAAAATCAAATATGGAATATTATTCGAATTATATTCCAAAATCAAAAAACGATGGAACCAACCTCATGCAACCTTCTGGCAAGCAGCAAAAAACCAGAGTTCGCGAAGAAGCAATTTTGGAGAAGGCGCGAGAAATCGCCATTGCTGAAGGAGTTGGCGCCCTGAAAATGCCAGAACTTGCCAAGCTATCGCAAGTCTCCGTCGGCACGCTCTATCGCCACTTCGAAAGCAAGCAGGACGTCGTAGCCGCACTGGCATCCCAAGCCCTTGATATCCGCCATCAAAAACTAAAATTAGTAATCGATCAATTTCAAGAGCCTGAAATGCGATGCCTCGGCGTGATCATGTTGGACTTTCTTTTCAACATCGCCCATCCAGACGTGTTCCAAATAGAAATGCAATGTGCCTCACCTTCTTTCTGGCAGGAAACTCATAATATCAGGCGTCACAATCATCAGATTGTAGCCTCAGATCTCTCTTCTTTTCTGGAAGAGCTCTGCTCAGAAATCTCTGGAACCACCACCGACCCCAAACACCTGACAACCGGTCTCTGGGCCTTCGTTTCAGGGATCTCGTTGGTTTGGTATGGCATGCCCCACGATCAGCCAGACAATCTGGAAGACGCCCTCGCCTTTCTCAGACCTCACCTCATGAATTTCATCAAAGGATACGGGCTGCCGTCCTCTAACACCCAGCAAACTCTAAACCAGCTCGAACAGCATTTTCTCGCAACAAAATCCCAATGGCTATGGACTCTGAAAGGAACAACAACAAATGACGTTCATTAAGCAATGTATGATCGCCGTTCTGTCACTATTTGGCGCACAGTTCGCAGCTCAGGCAGAACCAACTCAGCCGGCCATTTACATGGTCACCCTGCACACAGCAAACTTCCCTGAGATGAAAGCTTTCTTCAAAGACAAAATGAAGATGAAACTGATCTCAGAAAATGGAGAGTTCGCGGAGTTCAAATCCAACGGCCTCAGGCTGTCACTAGCCAGTCATGAATACCTCAGTTCCTTCCTGAACGCTGAAACACTCAATGGAATCCGCACGGGTTCAGGACTGGGCATCGGCTTCAAATATGAAACCACAGCGCAGATTGATACCGCATACGATGCCCTCTTAGCCAACGGCGTTAAAAGCATCGTTGCACCTGCCCAGCAGCCCTGGGGCGAATACACCGCCTTCTTTGCAGACCCCGACGGGAACGTGCACGAGCTGGTCGCCGATACCAAATAAAGCCAGCTATTCAGATATAAAGGGCCCCCAGCGGGCCCTTTTCTTTTGCCTGCACGCAATATGATAAGTTAACGCACTCTCACAACCTCTAATTCAATAGCGCTTAAACTCTCAGGCAACCACTTCAGCTTGCATTACCCTAGCAAGCACATCCTTCTTCCACTTAACATTTTCATTAAGACAGCCATCCCTAAGCTCTGCTCATCCGCAAGGATACAAAAGCGACTAATGCGAACCCATTTCGATCAGAGCAGGCTAAAAATATGAAAAAGACAACTGCCGCCGTCGCAGGCCTTGGGCTCCTCGGCCTCGCGACCTCACCGGTCTTTGCTGAAAATAACGATACAACTGCTGAAAACTCTAAAGTCGAGTTCTCCGACTTGTCACTCGTCAGCGGGCAACCTGACGATGGTACCTGCAAAACACGCTATACCGAAGGTTACACGACCACTCACAAAGGCAAAAGTGACGAAGGCCATACCCAGCTTGAATCTCATAAGGGCCATGACATTCTCGTCACGGAGTCTGATGGAACTGTTGGTGAAGGCATTTACACGATGACCAACAGCTATGAAGTCGTCTTTCCGGAGAGCGAAGACAAAACTCCTGTAGAAGTCACAATGTTTGCGTCTGGCCTTATCGGAGAAAGCCCGATTGTTGGCGTGTTTTCTGACGGCACTTGCCGTGGTCACATCACCATTCATGACGCTCAAGATAAATCCTAGGAGGAGGCTCCCATGACTGATCTGAACAAACTACACGCCGCTGCGCAAAACCCATTCACTCACAAAGCAATCACACCAACACAAAAAGCAAAATGTGGTTTTTTCCCTGGCGGTTTTCCTTTCGAAAAAATCGAAAACAAAACTGAAGTAAACACAGAAAGCAAAGACTGAGAGTTTCCCAAACTCTGGTTAATCAAGCAAACATCGGGAGCCTAGAACATGGACTGGTATTCCTCAGAACGCATCTTCAATGAAAATGGCCGCAAGAAAATTGAGGCCCTCGATCTGGAATGTGTCTTTGACCAGCTCACGGCTCCCGTTGCAGATGGAGGTTACGAGTGGCCAAGGAAGGAAACACGTACAGCAGTCAATGACTATCGCAAATTCTTGATTGACTCACTCGAACTTGAGGTCAAATACAAAGGTGATTATCCGCAGGACGCCCGAGCATGGCCTTCCAAGGCCGTAGACATTGTCTGGCACACACACATCCTCTTCACCGAAAAGTATTTTGAAGATTGCGACGCGATATTTGGTCATTACCTTCACCATCGCCCGCAGATCCCACCACCGGTCTACGAATAAGAACGACAGTTTCTCAAATCGTTCTCAACACGGGACACCCATACTGTGCCCTTCTCTCCCTCTGATTTCTGCCAGGCTGCACAACACCAGAGAACCTCGTTCGATCTGGAAAAATTCATTGATTATCGAAGCCCACAACTTGAGGCGCCAGAAACACGCCCTAAGGCTCTGTTGCACATCGACAAGTGCATTCAGCGCAATGTCTCAAAGCTCAATCTGTCCAACTACAACATAAAAGCAATCACTGAGTTGGAGACAACACTCAGGGATAAAAACAATCTGCCTGACAGCTGCTCAACTATGCTCGGCAGTGGTATCAATACCTTCCTCGAGGAACTCTCACTCGCATTCGCGAAAGGCCGATCCGTCCTCCTGCCTGAGTTTGATTACTTCCTCTTTGGCATCACGCTAGAAAAGCTCAGCATCCAGCCCAACAAATTCAAGCTCACAAATGGCGGACACTGGGATACTGCCGACGCTTTAGCAAAACTGCAAGAAGACGACCCGGCAATCACCCTGCTCAGCACGCCCAATAACCCCACATCCAGAACAGCCCCGGTGGAGTTCATCGAAACGCTTGCCACCCATACAAATGGTCTCGTCGTCATTGACGAAGTTTATCACTTGTTTGCAGATGACCCGCACGCCCTGTGCCGCTTGCTGGAGACACACGAAAACCTCGTCCTCATGCGCAGCATGTCAAAGGCAGGTTATGCGGCAACTGGTTTTGGCTATATCACGGGCAACACCAAGATCATCAGTTGCCTCAGGCAGCTCAAAGGCGGCACGACCATCTCTCCACTCAACGTGGCGGCTGGCAAAGCTCTGATTGAAAACCATGACCTGCTTGCAGCACACGTCAAATCCTGCTGCCAATGGCGCGATCATGTAAAGAACAGCGTCGAGCAACACACCGCTCTCTCCTGCTTGCCCAGCGAAACAGACTTCTTGCTTATCGAAACACCGGCAGGACAAGCAGATGCATTCACCACCCATTTAATCGAAGCTGGCATTCCTTGCATCAGCTACGCACCAATGCCTCAGCTCACCAACTGCATTCGGGTCATGCCTTCCAACATATCTGACGCAATCACTCTGTGTCACTTCCTTCAGAAACTTAATGATCTGGCAGAGGGAGTTTTGCAAAAAACCTAGGTTTTCCGCCAAATGATTGCGCTGTCAAATAATGAACATAGTTTCGACTATACATAGCAGGTTCGCGCCTTCTAACCCCATGAACGAAGATTGTCATGTTCCTGCGCAACTCAATAATTGGAGTAACAAGTTTACTCCTCATATCTTTCCTGGGAATTATACATCCGATCGGTGACAGCTTGTCTGTTCTTCGGCTGCCTCTGGCCGTCTTACTCGCTATTCTCACTCTCTTTAGCTACCGCCAGCCCAAGTTGATGATCATCGGCTTTCTGGTCGCAATAATCAGCAGCGCAACAGTATTGTGGGCCTATCAGGGAGTGCGCGTCCCAGAGAATTACGATCTGGCGGTCTATCAAAAGAACCTGAGTTTCCGTCCGGGAGATCGCTCGGACATCCTAAATGACATCCTCATGCTGAAACCAGATGTGATCACGCTTCAGGAAGTGCACAAAAGGCATCTTCCTCTCATCAACTCACTCAAAAAGCAGTACCCCTACCACATCGTTTGTCCGTTTACCGCCGTCGGTGCAGTCGCTGTGCTCTCACGCCTCCCTCTTGCTTCTGATGCTTATCGTTGTGAGATCGGCCTCGGCATAGCAGCACTGCACATCCAAAGCTCAGAGGGACCGCTCTGGGTGGTGTCTATCCATCAGCACTGGCCATGGCCGTTTCCTCAAGAGACACAAGCTGGGAAAATCATCTCGATCTTATCAGAGCTGGATGGACTGAAGATGATTGCTGGCGATTTTAACATGGTCCCGTGGTCGCACAATCTGGATGAATATACCGACGCCACGGACACTCAATTGGCCGGTCCATTTGAAGCAAGCTTCCTCTTCAAAGGCACCTATGCCATGCGCATTGACCACGTCCTCGCACCAAAGGGCGGAAAGACCTTTCTCCGCCCTTACTACGGCTCCGACCACCACGGTTTGTTTGCCCGCGTGGACCTGTAAACGGCCTTACACCTTACGCGCAACTATGAAACGCCCCATGGGAGACGCCGGATAATTGCCAGTTTCAACAATCTTGAAGCCTGCCTGCTCAATCTGACGCCCCAATTCCACCTGCTTGAAGTAGGTCACATAAGGCGCATACCCAACAAGGCGCATCACATTGATCAGCCAGCGCCAGTAAAACGCGGAATCACCCAAACATGGCGTCTTGGAAATGAGCAATCCCCCCGGCTTCACAAGTCGCTGTACCTGATTGATTGCATCAGCCGGACCTTTGATCAGATGAATAACATTATACGCCATCACCACATCATAGGTTTTGCCATCAAGCACTGATCCACCTGCGGGAGCATGCACAAAACTCACATTCTCAACGCCGTCGTCCCATGCCTTTTCACGCCCAAACTCAATCATCTTGCTGGAAATATCGCTAGCGGTCATGTGCTTGACATGCTTGGCCAAAAGCATCGCCGTCGCCCCACTGCCACAGCCCAGCTCCAACACCTCTTGCTCCGGTGTGAGATAAGAACGGACACGGTCCATTGCCTTCTCATAGGAAGCAACGTCTTTCATTGGTCGCGCCACATAACCCGGCGCATGCTTGTCCCAAAATCCTGCGGAATTCTGCATCGGAAACCCTCCATTTCCTGCAGTGTATCCATGCATATTATCAAAACAAATTGCCAAAATTCGCAGTTGAGGTATACAAATATGCATGAACTGGCAGAGCGTCTCATTCGATTGGAATCAAGCCCGCGCTTTCCTTGTCACAGCAGAGGAAGGCTCCCTTTCGGCTGCGGCAAGGGCCCTCGGCCTCACCCAACCCACACTGGGCAGACAGGTCTCCGCGCTGGAAGAAGCGCTCGGCGTGACGTTGTTTGAGCGTGTTGGTCGCTCACTCTCCCTCACGCAGGCGGGCTTTGAGCTGCTGGAGCATGTGAAATCCATGGGAGAGGCAGCCAACCGCATCTCATTGGCAGCTTCCGGCCAATCTCAGGAGATTGACGGAACCGTCTGCATCAGCGCAAGCGACACCGCCTCAGCCTTCATCCTAACGCCCATTTTGAAGCAATTGCGCGAGATCGCACCAGGCATTCACGTGGAAATCATCGCCACCAACACCGTCAGTGATTTGCAGCAGCGTGAAGCAGATATCGCCATCCGCCATATCCGCCCGGAACAACCAGACCTGACCGCAAGACTTGTGAGGGAAACCACCGCACACTTCTATGCCAGCAAAACCTATCTGAACCGCAAGGGCCGCCCACAATCGGCCAATGACATGGCAAACCACGACTTCATCGCCTTCGACAGGCCAGACAAATTCCTCAAGTATTTCACCGAGTCTGGCCTGCCACTCAAAGAAAGCAACTTCAAACTAACAACCGCAAGCGGGCTGGTGGGGTGGCAACTGGTCAGAAATGATCTCGGCATCATCGTCATGATTCAAGAGATCGCTGAAATGTTCCCGGAAATGGAACAGGTGCTGCCAAGCTTTGAGCCATTCGTCGTGCCCTTCTGGCTGGCAACCCACCGCGAACTGCACACCTCAAAGCGCATCCGCCTGGTCTTCGACCTTCTGGCGGACACGCTCTCAAGCAAACAGTTGTTGTGACTGTGTGACAAACTTTATAATGACAACAGCATTCAAAATACGATGTGTGCACCAACACCCTTAATCGTGAGTAGATGCCCTGAATGTCTGGTAATGGGATGGACCGCCTGCTCCCCTAAGGCGCAGGCTCTATAGTGATCCTGTTCTCATGAAACCGGAGCAGTCCCATGACCACAGAACTTCTTTCCGTCGGCATCGACATTGGCAAAGATACATTACACATCGTTGGGTTCAATGACGATGGTAGCTACGCTTTTCGGAAAAAGATCAGGCGTCTGTCCCTCGTGGCTACGTTCGAGAAGTTGCCGCGCTGTATTGTGGGCATGGAAGCGTGCATGAGTGCGCATTTTGTTAACCGAACATTGCGCAAACTGGGGTTCGATCCCCGTATCATCGCCGCCAAATACACCAAGCCTTTCGTCAAAGGCCAGAAGAACGATTACAACGATGCTGAAGCTGTGGCCGAGGCCGTGCTGCGGCCCAATTTGAATTACGTGCAGGAAAAGAGCCAGGATCAGCTCGATCTGCAAGCCCTGCATCGAGTTCGATCCCGATTGGTCTCGCGTCGTACCGCCACCATCAACCAGATCCGGGCCTTCCTGTTAGAGCAAGGAATTGCGGTGCGCACAGGTAGTAGCAGTTTGAGAAACTCTCTGTTCGCCATTCTCGACAATCGCGCCAATGAGATTTC